>JAFGMS010000407.1 GCA_016927375.1 Anaerolineae bacterium | reverse complement strand
CGAGTCTAGACTCGTTCCCAGGTTACTCGGTACTCAGCACTCGTCACTTCGGTGACACAGCTTAGACACTTGAATGTAGACTAGGCCGACCTATAATAGTATCGAGTTCGAAGCCCAGCAGTTAGGTGGCAATCTACCCATCCAATCGTCAATCAGCAATCAGCAATTGGTAGGTCTCGGCGAAGGCCTGGGGAGTAGTCTCGGCGGTGCGGGATTGGTAGGCGATTACGCCCTTGGAGAGGATGGCTGCCCGGCCGGCCAGGGCCAGGCCGCGTTCAATA
Organism: Anaerolineae bacterium; assembly: GCA_016927375.1. Classification (GTDB taxonomy): domain Bacteria; phylum Chloroflexota; class Anaerolineae; order Aggregatilineales; family UBA3940; genus JAFGMS01. The sequence continues at coordinate 5,769 of JAFGMS010000407.1, read as the reverse complement.
TCGTGGGTGGCCATCAGGATGGTGCGCCCGCGCCCGGCAACCTCCCGGAGAATATCATCGAGCGCCGCGGCGGCAGCCTGATCGAGCCCGGTGTAGGGCTCATCGAGCAGCAGGACGGGCGGGTCATGCAGAACAGCGCGAGCAATCGACAGCCTCTGCTGCATCCCCCTGCTGAAGGTGCGGACCAGGTCACCGGCGCGCTTCGAAAGGCCAACCATCGCCAACATTTCCTTGATGCGCGCCTCGCGCTCGGCCCCATCGAGCCCGTACATGCGGGAATAGAAGCGCAGATTCTCCTCGGCGGTGAGGTCGCCATAGACGAGCGGCCGGTGCGCCACCATGCCGATGAGCCCGCGCACAACGGCGGCCTCAGCCGGCAGCGCTCGCCCGGCGACAACCACCGAACCGCCGGTTGGTCGAGCCAGGGTAGCCAGGATGCGTAGGAGCGTGGTCTTGCCTGCCCCGTTAGGGCCGAACAGGGCCAGGAACTCGCCGGGGCCGATGGCGAGATCGACCCCACGCAAGACAGGCCGCAAGCCGAAGACTTTGATGAGTTTACTGGTTTTAATCATAGATTGATTTGTCTTTTGCTGGTGACGGATATGTATGCGTAACCAGCGCTAAGGGTTGGGGTGCTATTCCAGCTTCTCCGCTACCTTCGCCTTCAGCTCGGCACGCTCTGCCTCCCACTCGAAGCGGTTGACCTTCCCGGCTTCGAGCGCCTCATCCAGTGCGGCGATCCGGCCTATCAGTGCCTGGTACTCCGGGGTCGCGAATGCAGAAAGACGCTCCTTTGCAGCATCGTGGGCTCTGCTGCCCCTGCGAGCGGCCAGGAACCAGTAAAACACGCTGGCGATCACCAGCAGACACACCAGCATCGCCAGGATGATTTGCAGCGCCGGCGTCCACCCGCCCACCGAGTCTACCTGCATATCGAGGGACTGCCCGGCAGCCAGGTCGCTCGCCTGGTATTTGTGGAAAGCCTGCTCCTGGATGATCTGCAAGCCGCCCTCGGCCAACAGCGGTGTGCTGATTTGCATCCCTTCCTCGATGAAGACGTTCACCGCGAGGGTCGGGTAGGTGATGGGAAGCGAGACCTGGCGGGTCCCGCTGAAGGGCAGGATATAGCTGGCCGTGATCGTGTGCGAACCCTGGCCGGGGAACACCTGCTGCGTGTCGTAAATCTGCCCACCAGAGGCCACGAAGCGCCCGCCCAACTCACCGTCCTCGAAGCTCAAGCCATAGGCATCACCGGGGATGGGGAGCAGGATGCTGCCGCGCCGCCCGCCGGCAACCGGCTGTGGGCTGACATACACACGGTCGCCGGCATTGCTCAGCACTATTACCTCAGTTACCAACAACGCATCGGGATGCCGGTTGAGGACTAAGTGCATGGCATCGACGGTAATCACGGAGGGATCGGTGGTGTTCTCGTAGATGGCCAGCGGCAGTTCCATGAACGGGCTGGATGCATCGACCACCGCGCCGGCTGCAAACTCGACGCCATCGTAGATCACCTTGACGATGTAGGCTGAGAACGGCACGTCGAAAGGCACATCCTCGAAGCGGAAAGAGCCATCAGGCTCAATTTCGATGGTGCGCGAGAGGAACTCGGCTATGCTGTCCGTCTCGTCTACCATCACGCCGCGCAGCTCGATGTCCAATCCGGTGGGGACGGGAGCATCATCTGTGCCATTGTGCACTGTTCCCATCACAACACCATCCGGCTGTGGGGCCTCGCCGCCGGGCGCAGGAGATGTCGGTGCAGATGGGGTCGGGGAGGATTGGCCCGGTTCCACACCGGTTGGCTCCGGCACGAGCTCATTCACCATCTCCCCAGGAAGTGGGCCGGTCTCGATAGGCCCGGCAGGCACCGGCTCATTCGATAAGCCGCAGCCGGCAGCCAGCAGACCCACCACCATGATTGGCCAGAAGCGCGCCACAGCAGACCCGGGAAATAGACGTCGACGTCTCATGGCCGTTCCTTATTTTTCGATGCCAGCTTAGCGCCACAGCGGCTGCAAAATGCATCGCCTGCTCTAGCGGCGGCGCCACATTCCGGGCATCGCAGGGCTTCCTCTTCGGGGGCGGGCACGGTGCCACGCTGTCTGAAAGCCAGTACTACTGCCTCGATGGGATCAACTGTGGGCGATGCATCTGGGGCGGGCAAGTCATCAAGCTCCTGCAAGATGCCAACGCCCTCGGTCACCAGCGCACGGCGTTGGACGGCATACTCTTCATCGCCGACTTTGTTGGTTTGGCGCTCGAAGTCCAGGTCGCGCAGGGCACGGTAGACCCGGTTGCGCCCGGCGAGGAGATCGGCACGCCTGCGCAGGGTCGACGCAGAGGGATGGTCTGCCTGCTTTTCTTTCTCCTTCTGGGGAGCCAGGAACGGCCGGATGATGAAAGCCACGACCAGGATCAGGGTGGCGATGAAAGCTAGTGTGGCCGGAATGTCCATGGGTGATTACTCGGCTGCCTGGCGCTTTTGACTACAGCGCTGCATGATGCGTGAAAGGGTAAATAGGTAAAACGTGATGGGCCGATGAGCCGTTACGTGGCTTATAGCTTATGGCTGTCACTCGTTGCTCATCACTCATCACTCGTGGCTTTCCTGTTCTGCCAGTGCTGTATCGATCCGGGCGCTCAGCTCCATAAAGGACAGCGGGCGCATGGCGAAGAACACGATCTCCCCATCACGGTCGACGATGAACGTCTCCGGCACGCCCTGGATGTGATATATATCGGAGATACGGTTGCCCAAATCGGGGCCGTTGGGGTAGGTAATGCCATACGTCTCGATGAACTCCCGTGCCTCGGCATCGCTGTCGTTGTGTCCTATGCCGATAAACATCACATCCTGATCGCGGTAAGCCTGCCAGGCCTGCTCCAGGTCGGGAGCCTCTTCAGCACAGGGCACGCACCACGATGCCCAGAAGTTGACCACCACCACCTGCCCGCGCAAGTTGGAAAGGGTGATTGTCTCCTCACCGTAGGTACTCAGCGTGAAATCGGGAGCCGGGCCGGAGCGAGGTTGGACGGCAAAGCTTCCGGCGAGCGCCAGCCCCAGCCCTAACAGCCCCAACCCAACGATACTCCATACAATCACATGTCCCAGTCGCACAGCAGGGCGCGAGGTGTTTGCCTGGCTCATTCATCCTCCAAAAGCTGCTCTAGTACATCCATGTCATGCTTGAGCCTGCGCTGCCGGATCGCGAGGCTGAGCACATACACCAGCCCAACACCGCCGATGATCACATAGCCCAGGATCAGGTAGGGGACAGTATCAGGGGGGAGTGTTGGTGGGGAGAGCAAAGATGTCATCGGGCTCATGGTCGATACCCCTGTCCTCATGATGGTCACAAGTGTACATTTTGAGAAGGATAACATACTGTGCACAGGTACAAATGACCCCTTTGTGCTTATGGCAAAGATTGCATACTGAGATTGTAACTACTCAGCTATTAGCGGTCAGCTTTTAGCTGTTAGCTATGCGCTGTGGGGGATGAAATAGGGCATATCCCTCGATAGATATTTGTTCCGTTCCGACGCTATGCGTCGGAGGGCACGATGGAACGCTCTGCCTCCGGCTCAATGAACCATCCCCGGCTATTCTGAGGACATTTCATGAGGGACAACTACCTTAACTGCGCCCGGCAAGACACGCGCTGCTATCGGCGTGTAGCCTATAATTTCCCCATCCAGCACAATGAGCTGAGGGGGGTCTGCATCCAAGGTTACCTCTTTCGTCTGCCAGACTGTGAACTTGGGAACATCGGCCGATGTTGCTATGCTGGCAGCCAGCTCAAGCAATGACAGGACACGATGTATATCCTGTTCTGTGTAGACAACCACCTCAATCAGGCCATCACTTGGATCGCTTTCCTGAACGTACCTGAGATCAATGACACCAATATTAGTTGAGTTAGCCAGAACGGCCGAGGAGCCGGCGACTTCGTGAGTGTCTTCGCCGATGGTTACCTTGAACAGAGCATGGTTCGGCTGATCAGTAGCTAACCTCAACCAGGAAAGTGCATAGGCTACAGTGCCAAGCGCGTCTTTCATCTCACGCGAGGCGCCCTGCATCACCAATGCTTCTGCACCAATCCCCGCTCTCAGAATGAAAGCCTTCTCAGTACCATCATGATCAACATGCACCAGGTCAACAGGACGTTCACGTGAAGGCATCCCGGCAATCAGCGCAACGGCTGCTGTCAGATCACCAGGGATGCCCAGCTCGACCGACATAACATTTGCTGTCCCCCCCGGAAGGATACCGAGCGCTACTTCTGTGCCCTTCAACCCTTGTGCAGCTTCCATGACCGCCCCATCACCGCCATAGATGGCCACCAGGTCGACGCCATTCTCTGCTGCATCTGCCGCCATTTGGCATGCATCGCCTTCTTTTTTGGTTATTGACACATCCCAGCGGATACCCGCCACATTGAAGATTGTGTTGAGCGTGCTCAATACCGGCATGGGTTTTCCGGCAGCCGGATTGATCACAACGTGGATGTTCTGGTACTTCTGCGGCCCTTTTTTGAGCTGCTCTTCCAGTTTCTCTTTATACATAATGCAACAATCGTCCTGTGTTTTATCGGCAGGCTACTCTTCCCTTACAAAGTGTGAGGTATCGTTGAAGGTCAGCACCCGGCCTCTCCTGGCTGCATCAAACTCGATCTCAGTGATTGCACATGGAGCCCGCGCAACAGGTTTGGTCACGAGCCCCAGTAAACCACCTCTTCTCAGGTATGTAATTATTATATTATGAACGCCGGTGTGGGTCACAATCAGAAGATGCCCTTGCAGGTGTTGAACGGCGAGAGATTGAAACACATCCAGTATTCTTTGCCAAAAGGCACAACACCTCGCCGGGCTTAACGCCTGCACCTTCAATAGATGAAAATGTCCGAGCTAATGTAGATCGGACTGTTAGTCCGATCGTGCGCACACTGACGCTTCGCTCAATCTATTTTCATACCAGAGACGCAGAGGACACAGAGAAAAACAAAAAAGAAACCTCAGCGTCTCTGCGGTGAATTTCGATCTTCCCCCCAACCGGTATATACGCTCAACACCAGGTCAGCAGATGCGAACCCTGCAGGCTGGCTTAATGTTAATTATAGCGAATAGCGGTCACATCACTGAGTTTTATAGTTCCGGCAGTGGGTTTATTTTCAGGGGCAAAGCTGCTTCGACCGAGTGCGTCACAGATAAGGGGGGCAAACAAGCAAACAGGCCACTGAAGACGATATCCGACTACACTATGGCCCGCTCTGCTTCTCACAGCATCTACTAAGCGGTTGATCCAGCAATTCCTGCCTTGGAGCATTACCGCGGGGATTGCCGACAAAAATCTTATGTTGTTGGTCTGCATTCTCTGCCGTGACCTTTGGTCGTCTCTCTGCGGTGAGACAGCTTTTTCTGGGCGCTTTTTTGACATACCGGTTCAAACTGGGAATTGCTGCTCGATGCGCGTGCCCCCCATAGCGTTTCCTTTCGGCTGATTGCAATCTATTGACAGGTGAAATGCTCTTATTGTATGATGAATGTGACCGGTCATATGAGCGGTCACATATCTGGGCAAACATACAGTGACAGAGCTACCTTCCATTAAGCGACAATCTCGTTAACCCATATAACCTATGAAGCGTCGACCTACTATTCGTGATGTAGCGGCAGAAGCGGGTGTGTCTCGTGAAACCGTTTCTCGCGTCATAAACAAGAAGGATCGGGTAGCGCCAGAAACGCAGGTGAGAGTAGAGACTG
>JAFGMS010000406.1 GCA_016927375.1 Anaerolineae bacterium | reverse complement strand
GTTTGTGATCGTGTTTAGACTCGTTTCTGCCCCTCCCTGGACTCGTTCGCGATCCTCGGAAAACCCTAAGGGTCTGGGGCAGTTCCCATTTTTACACGTTGAGCCAAAAAACGGTGGTCTTGAGCAATCAAACATGGATTCCCGCTTTCGCGAGAATCCATACGCCACAATCACCGGCAAGCCGCTGCTATTTTCATCCCCATTGGTGAGTCTTGGCTCATGAGCCGCTCCTCTGAAAGCAGCAGCGGGGGATGAGTCAAGCGCTCTACTCAGCATCACTTGCCAATGGTTGATTAGCGGTCTCATCTATTTGGGGTGTGGCAGGCTCCTGCGGCAGTACCACTGAATGATCAACCTGAGATGTTGAGAGTTGAAGCTGTAGCTCCCTTCTCCGCCGCACTTCATCATTATCAACCGGCTCATCGGCTGTCAATCTGAAACCCACCGAGTTGAAGCGGTAACACGGGTTATCGCCCACGCGGGAGACGGTGCGGGCATAGTGGAGGGTCAGGAACCAGGAGCCGCCTCGCATGACGCGGCTGGCCTCCCCACCGATCTCGACCCTGTCCGGCCGGTAGTACTCATTCAGGCACCACTCCAGCACATTACCGCACATATCGACTGCCCCAACCGGCGACTCGGCGTAAGGGTACATGCCGACCGCCGTTGCACCGCGCAGCCCGGACTCGCGGGTGTTGGCGGAAACAGTGTTCCAGCGCCGCCCCCAAGGATAGATGTGTCGCTCCTTGCCGCCGGTGGCTGCCTGCTGCCACTCCCACTCGGTGGGCAGGCGAACGGTGTAGCCCAGTCTGTCGCTCAACCAGCGGCAGTAGGCCAACGCGTCATACCAGGACACCTCCTGTACCGGGTGATTGTCGATGGGGATGGCAGCTCTCTCGTACTCGGGCCGCCGCTGTAGGCCATCCCACCACTGGGGATCGATGAAGCCGTCAGGCGCTTCGAGGAATATGCGGTACTGGGTCCAGGTGACCGGGTATTTGGCGATGTAGAACGGCTCGACCTGGAATGGGGCAGGGAAGTCGCCGACCAAGACTTCACCGGCCGGGACATGGCACCATACCAGATCGGGTAGGTTGTCAGGCTCGATGCCGACGCCGGGCCGGATATCGTTGGTCTGGTCCAGCCAGCGACCGATGGATGCCCTCCGTAGGTGGGTCGTGGTGCGCCGGTTAAGCCGCTCCATCATCTCATCGCGGTAGGCCTGGATCAGACGCTCCCCACCAAGCATCGGCTCCTGCCCACTGCTAACAAGGCCGAAGGGCGCGCCGCTCAGGGCTGGTTCTTGTCCGGTCGTCATATCAGACAAATGCTTCTCCAGGGATGCTCAGCTGTCAGCTATCAGCAGTCAGCGATTAGCCAGAACAGCAGGCCTACTGTGCTGGTCCTGAGCTGAGCATGGTAGTGCACCTTGGTCGTCTATGCTGTTATGTTGAGTGTAGCATAGGCGCAAAGCTTGTGCATCACAAAGCAAGCCTGAGCTTCATTTGATAGAACCTCGTTCCAAACATGTTTCACTCAATAGACACTGTAGGATCTTTTCATTTGTCTACCCGCGCACTTGCAAACTTGCAAAACCATATACTTGTCCACCTTACACTCGCTAAAATGGAAATGCCCTGCTCTACATCGCTCCTGCACTTGCGCCCCCTTTTGAAATGGGGCACACTGACCATGATTAGCTCGGTATAACAAATAAGGGTACATGTTGATGAGCGTAGGAAAAATCGGGCGCTATGAGATTATCTCTGAGTTGGGGCGCGGCGGAATGGCTGTCGTCTACCTGGCCCGCGATCCGCTGATGAAGCGCGAAGTAGCCGTCAAAGTGCTGCCGCGCCAGTTTACCTTTAGCGAGCAGTTCCGGGCTCGCTTCAGACGTGAAGCGGAAGTCATTGCAGCATTGGAACATCCTAACGTCGTGCCCATATACGACTTTGGTGAACACGACGACCTGCCATACATCGTCATGCGCTATATGCCGGGCGGCTCGCTTGCCGAGCGCATCGGGCAGGCGCCATTTTCGTTGAAAGACACCATCGCAATCTTGGAACGCATCGGCTCGGCGCTGGACGATGCCCATAACCGCGGCATCATTCATCGCGACCTCAAACCCAGCAATATCTTATTCGGCAAACACGACGATCCCTACCTGGCCGATTTCGGGATCGTCAAGGTCATCGAAGGAACAGCTCAGCTGACTGGCAGCGGGATTGTCGGGACGCCGCTCTACATGGCCCCTGAGCTGTCAGAAAACGCGGCGGTCATGCCGTCGGTAGATATCTATGCCTTGGGTGTGACGCTTTTCCAGATGCTTACCGGCAAAGTCCCTTACAACGCCGAGACGCCGATGGGCATATTGATGGCACACATCTCCAGGCCGATACCCGATGCGCGCAACCTACGCGGCGATCTGCCCGAAGGGATACAGATGGTCATCGAACAAGCGATGGCCAAGGACCCGGCGATGCGCTACCAGACCGCCGGTGCAATAGTCGATGACTTGAAAACAATATCGGCGGGGGAACCGGTTCCTTCACTGTCACCACAAACTATCTCGACCGACATGCCCATCAATTTGAGCATCGACGCACCTGTACATGCACCGCAGATGCCGCAGCAGGGAACAATGAGGCCAAGCCCAACCGGTCCTGCTGCCAAACGCAGACCCGGACGTAAGCTGCCGATCATCGCCATACTTGGCGGCATCGGTGGCGCGCTGGTGTGCCTGGTGCTGCTGGCCGGGCTTGGCTATGCAGTCCTCGACGGTAGGCTGTCCGGCTTTGGACAGCCTACCCCTACCATGATCCCAACAGCCACAGCAACAAGCACCCCAACACTGAGTCCGTCAGCCTTCCCAACACCCAGCCTGAGCCCTGGCCCAACTCTGGTCCCCACCAACACCATCGAGCCGGTGCAGGTCAGCCCACTCTGTTCTTACTATGGCCATCCTACTGTCTACGTCGAGGCAGGCCGTCCGGTGATGCTGGCCTGGACCTGGAACGCGAAATGGGAGCATCTGGTGGAGGAACACATCGAGGCAGCCACCTACCGCATCCTGCTGGACAGCGACGAGGTCGAAGCGGTACGCCGCAGCGAGATCGAGTATGTCGCCGCCAAGGGTTGGTACTCGGTCACCTGGTATGCTGATCCGGTGATGCTGGAAGCAGGCACCCACTTAGCCGAGCGCTATCTTTCATGGTCACGCATGATCTCGGACGGCTGGAGCACCTATGGGCCGGGTGGAGACAAAGAGACAGAACATGACACATGCACCATCATTATCCAATAAGGACACGACAGAGCGAACACCAAGGCGGCTGTTCCTTAAGCTGCTGGCCCTGCTGGGCAGCATGTTGGCTTGCCAGGCTCCCGGCCTGCGTACGGGAGACGAGCCTTCAACAACAACCCCATCGTCGACGGTTGCACCCAGCACACCACCGCCGGACACACCGACGGCACAACCGACACCGGAGAATACACCTACCTCTGCTGTTCCCTTGCCCCATCCCCTGTTCATCGTGGATGGGCACCAGGACATCGCCTGGAACTGGCTGGAGTTCGGGCGTGATCCCCGCCAAAGTGCATTGGCGGGCCGGGAAGAAGAAGAGAACGGACTGGTTGAGCTGGCCATGGGGGATCGCACTACCGGGCTGCCCGAGTATCTGACAGGTCGGGTGGGGATCGTCATCACCTCGTTGTTCATGATGCCTGCCCAGCGGGCCTACCGCAACTTCAAATCGCAGATATTTGCCGATAGCGAGGAAGCATACGCCAGAGGCATCGAGCAAATTGAGGCCTACCAGCGGTTGGCTGCCGACGAGCCGCGCTACAGTTTGATCACCAACCAACAGGAGTTGGAGTCGGTGGTAGCGTCGTGGCACACTGTTGACACCCAGACCCACAAAGTCGGGTTGGTGCTCATGATGGAAGGAGCTGCCTCGATACGCCAACCGGCAGAGGTTCACGAATGGCACGAGCGCGGCGTGCGCAGCATCATACTGGCCTGGCAGGCCACCCAATATGCGGGTGCATCAGGCGATGCTGAAGGGCTGACCGATCTGGGCCGCGAGCTGCTGGCCAACATGGCCGAGCTCAACATGATCGTCGATATTAGCCATCTCTCTCGAAATGCTTATCTGGAAGTCCTCGATATTTACCCTGGACCGATTGTCGCCAGCCACAGCAATCCCCTCACTTTCGCCAATACCGATCGTGGTATCTCAGACGAGGCCATCCGTAAGGTGGGCGAGCGCGATGGTGTTGTTGGCATTATGTTGTTTAACCGCTTCCTCAATTCCGAGTGGACCTTCGATACGCCACCCGGCCTGGTCACCATCCGGACGGTGGTCGATGCTATCGATACGGTGGTGCAACTGACCGGCAGCACAGCCCATGTGGCCATCGGCTCGGACTTCGACGGGGGCTTTGGCGCTGAAGCCATTCCCTTTGGGATGAATACAGTGGCCGATCTGCTGATGATTGGCGATGCGCTGGGGGCCGACGGCTACAGCACGGAGGACATCGAGGCCATTATGAACGGCAACTGGCTGCGGGTTTTGCGTCGCAGTCTACCATAAGGCACCCGTTTGAGGAGCATCCTCTACACAATTTCCTATACAGAGTCGACATATGGAAGCTTGGTATCTACAGATGATCGGGAGCATAGCCTACGGACAAGCATTAGGAAATTTACTTACGGCGTAAAAATTTCATCACCATTCCTTAGCACAAGACTCCCAGTGCTGTGACTGCTCAGCTCCCAGCTATTGGCTTTTAGCTTTTGGCTGGTATCTTCTCAAAAAAGAGGGGATGTCCGCCAAACCCTCCCGGAGGTTAGCAGATCGGCACCTCAGAGAGAGTGACTACACTGAAACCTCCGGGCAGAAGTTGGCGGTTTTTCGCCCCGGAAATTTGTAATCGTCTCTCCAGAAGTTCTAACCATACGAGTTGAGCGATGCACCGCAGCGGTGGCAGGTTGTCTCGTACCAGCTAAAGCTGGCCCCACACTGGCATCGCCAGCGCTGCTCTTGCTCGGCCAGCCAGCGCTCCGGCCCTTTCTCTTTGAGCTCCTCAAGCTGCATGAGGATATCGAGATGATGTACATGGCCATCGTTCTGGAATGCTATGAGTTGCTCGCATGGGAACTCGGTACACAGCCCACAATGAAGAATCCCGCGACTGTCTGTACAGTCTCTGATCTGGCATTGTGCGCAGCCGGGGTGGATATATAAGACGTCCGACCGGCAGCCCCGGCAGGTGAAACCTTCTAGCTTACGTCCCTGGCGACGCGCCTCTTCCAATAGGTGCTGTCCTTCAGGAAAAGAGGCCCGGTAGTGATAGCAGGCTCCACAGTAGAGACCACATGCAGCAAGAAGCGATTGAGGGTCTATCATGATATATCCGCCTTGACCTGCTCCCGCCCAACCAGCCGGAACATCCACATCGCCCGGCTGAAGTGGGGCCAGGAATTGAGCACATCATACACAATTGGTGCTGACCCTTTAAGCTGCTGCGAACTATAGCACATATCCACATAGAGCGAGACCAGCCTGCTTGCTGTCCGGTTGGCCTGCTCCAAGCGTGTCTCCCAATCGCCCATGCGCTTCGGCCCACGTTGAGCGCGAGCGGCCAGCTCCAGCTGCAGAGCATAGAGAAACTCATGAGGCGTCTGTGTCGGCGAAAGCGTCAACCCCAAACGCCGGCCTGCTTTCAGTAGATCCCGGTACAGGGAGAGGATGGTGTCCTCCGGCGTGCCTTGCTTGCGTTTTCGCACACCGATGAGCCAGACCAGGACAATGCCTCCAACTGTCAATATGATGCTCGCCAGGATGAGCAACAGCAGCCGGATACCCTCTTGTAGCTCAATCTTTCTCAGTCTATTTTCTCTCTCAAATGCCTCGATGTTCTCCTGGCTGGTCACCTCGGCTTCCTCTACCCAGCCGCTGGTTGTGTCATGCTCGATGACCGGCCGGGATGAAGTTGGCTCGAAGGCTATCCAGCCGAACTCAGGGAAGTAGATTTCAACCCAGGAATGTGCTTCGGCCTTGCTGACCTGATAGGACTCGCTTTCCGGATCGTATGTGCCAGTCGCATAACCAACCGCTAGACGCGCCGGCAGCCCGGCGCTCCGGGCCATTATCGTCATCGCTGAAGCATAATAGTCACAATACCCCCGCTTCAGATCAAATAGGAAGTAATCGATCACATCCCGATCGGCGGGGGGAGTATCCAGATCGAGCGTATAAGAGTAGTTTTCCCGTAGATAGCCCTGTATGGCTAATGCCTGATCGTAGGCAGTTGGCGCGCCGGCAGTGGTTTCCTCGGCAAGATCGACCACGCGGCCGGGCAGATCGTCCGGGGTGTCCAGGTAGTTTAACTTGACCCAGGCCGGGTAATCGTCCGAAGCGTCACGCAGCTCATCCGGCGAGGATGAAGGGATCCAGGAAAGCACCTCGTAAGCCGCTTGTGGTGTAATGGCGCTTAAGGAGACCAAATCACGGCGGAGTGGATCGGACCACCTTCCCTCTGCAGCCAAGCTGAGCCGGACGGGGCGACCTGCCGCGTAAACTTGTGGAGTGGGTGTCTCCATGCGGAAGATCTGCCGCAGCAGGACAAAATGAGATGGTGGCTCGGGCAGTTCCGGCCATATCGGTGCAGCATTGGGCTCTGCATAGCTGGCTGCATTAGATATCCAGCCGTGCCCAGTATATTGATCATAGCTGGTGGCTCGCCAGTAGAAGTGAGCCGGGGGGACCCCTGGTGTGCGAATGGACATCGCCATCTGGGTCGAAAGATCAGGACCGCTTCCAAGCAGGTGCTCGCGCGGCCATGTTCCCGGTGATGTGCCTCTGATGCCGGTCACGCTGCTTGGCCCGGCTGCCACTTCCTCTGGTGGATATAAAATCTCGCGAACCTGGCGTTGGAAGTCAGGGTCGGTCACCTTAATGGTCAGCAGCATAGCTAGGCTGATTAACATGGCGAGCGTTCCTGCCCAAAGCCAGCGGTCGGTGCGCAGCCAATAGGGAAGCGCCTCCGATCCCCACCGTCCCTCCAAGGTCTGCTGTGCGCGGATGCCTGCCAACAGCATCCCGGTGGATAGGCTCAAAACCAGGTATTCCCATCCTTCACCGGAGTAGTATATATTGAGAGTCAGCACTCCCAAGATGGGCAGCAGTACCCCCCACGCGGAACCTCTTCGAACGAGCAGCCATGTTGATGAGAGCACTGTTATCCATACCAGCAGCCCCAGCAGCGATCCCTGTAGCACCTGCCCTGCTACTCGCCGATTGGGCTTCAGGGCCGGCGGCCAGCCGGCTTGCAAATTCCAGCCATAGAGCAGTAAACGCTCGGTCATGGCATGCCACTCAGGCACTTCAGGAGGAGATGATGAAGGTAAGGGCTCCACATCCGGGCCGGCAGCGGCGTTATACACCGTCTTGCTCAATTCACGATCCACCCATCGACCCAACGCTACCAGCTCGCGCAAGGCAGGTTGAAGAGGGGGCAAAGCCCGGCTTTGCACCTGGATGATAAAAAGCGTGCCGGTGATGAGCGCTAAGCATGCCAATATGGAGAAACGGCGGATGCCTCTCCCCAGCAGCAGTCCTAAGATCAGGCTTACGAATGCCGCCCACCATAATATATCGTTGGAACGAAGCCATCCTGTTGTCGTCAGCCCCGCGGGTAGGCTAAACAACAGGATTCCGGCCAGCAGCCCAATCTCCCAGTTATCGCGGAGCCAGGTCTTGATCGTCATGGCTTTACCTGGGCCGGTGCGGAGCGGACGATCACCTTCCCCCACGGCGTAACAAGATAGTCCCAATCACCGCCGCCAGGGGCGCTGGGCCGGGCATCAAGACTGGGTTGGTGCTGGACAAGATGGATGGGTATGCCGATTCTTGACAGCATCGCCCGCAGCCAGACTACTTGCTCCTGACTTGTGTATAAGATAGGCTCCTCTGATGCTTTGTCCGGAATCTTCTGATGCGTCCCGTCCATGACTTCTGACGATCCCTGTAGAAAAGTTACTGCATCCAGCAGCACAACCCCTTTGACTGCAGTCGCCAGATTGAGTCGCATCAATTCAAGCGGCCACTCCGGAGCTGCTGATGGAGTGAAGACAACGAGCGAATGGCCGCTCGACATGAAGGGTTTCACCTCATGGAGAAGGTAGCTCAAAGGAAGCTCAACTTGAGTATCCAATGGGGCAAGCGCTCGCAAAACGTTGTTCAACTGTGCTGTCCCGCTTGCGGGCGGGACCACGATCCGCTCGGAACCGAATGTGAAAAGGCCAACACCTTTTCCTTGTTTGAGCAAATGCCAGGCCCAGCTGGCGGCCCAAATGATGGCATATTCCAATGTGGATTCCTGTCCTTCTCCCACATGGACAGCCTGATCCAGATCCAGTACCAGCCAGATATTGCCTCCCTTTTCGTTATCGAACTCCTTGACCAGAAAATCCTGGTGGCGCATTGAGAGCGGCCAGTGAATGCGGCGAAAGGGGTCACCAGGCTGGTAATCTCTTACCCCACCGATTATCCCCGTTTCTACAAGGTTCCTCTGCCGGGAGACGGCAACACCCTGTCCGCCTCCTGATGGAGGTGGTATGTCCAGGTGATGTAGAATGGGTGGCACGACCAGTATCTCGTGTGTCTGCGGATAGTCGCAGGTGACTTCGAAGATGCCCAATGGATCGCCAAAGCGTATGGTTGTTGGCCCTAGCTGAAAGACCCCACGTCTGGAGCTGATTGCCTTTTGGCTCCACCTGTCAGATTGGTTTCCACTAATACTGCGCACCGTCGAGGCGTTGTAGCCGGGCAGGTTAGCGTGATCGGTGATCTCAGCGGCCAGAAGCGGCAGCCAGAAATCGTTCTGCAAGATAAAGGTCTCTTCCAGCCGATCGCCTACCTGGGCCCAGGTATGGAGCAACTGCCGGCTAAAGGAGGTTAGCCGGGCGCCCTGAATCGCCCACCAGGTGCAGATACCAACCATCAAACAGATCCCGACCAGGGCTATCCCCCATACCCTTGCGGGAAAAACTATCAGCAGGGCAATCAGTGCTAATAAAATCAGCAGGGGAGTGCGCTCGGCCAGGCGCACGAAGCTCTCATGTTTATTTCCTCGATAGTGATAGATGACCCCGCCGGTTAAGGGAATGTGTTTTGCTAGATGGCTACGAAGAGCGCTTAGTCGACGCAGCATGAGATAACCTTTGGCGGCATGCACTGGTAGTCAAAAAAGGTTGCTACTTGTGAGGGTGGAAAGCAAACCATTGTGATAGTGATGATAATCGGGTTGCTACGTTTTGTCTATACCTCCAACATTCATAAAGGCATATGCTCAGCTATCTGGCACTCTTTACTGTAGCTACAAATGACGCGTAAAAGGTAAATAGGTGAATGGGTAGGAAGTGTCCCTTCACCATGTTGATAAATGTAGCATGCTATCGGTGAGATACTTTCACAACCAGAGGTGGTTAAGGAAACTAATAGTATGTCTGAGCGTATTGTCGATAATGAGCCCGATTTGGTCAACAACCGTCAAGCTGCCCGACCCCATCCCTACCGCGACGGTGGCTCACCTAAACTGTAATAGCAGCACAAACCAGCCATGGTCGCCGGCTGTACCGATCATCCCCGGTCGATGAAAGAGGTGTTAATGTATCCTGTATGTGCTGCACCATGGTAGACGTTGCCGATTTGACCCCATGCTCTCCCTCGTGCGCAATCTGCCTGACTCGTCGCACGCCCATACTGGCTTTTTGTGGCTCGTTCGGAGGAGCTATCAGATGCTCTTTGACACATTCACACACCCTTTCCTCCATTTGTCTTAACTGTTTAGGCACACTGCCCACTAGCACTTTGCGGCGGAAATCTGTATCCAGTCGAGAAGTGCAACGCAAAGTGCTTTATACAGTTGGGAAGATTGCCTTAATCTGGCGACGAACTTATGCCCAACTGTCCTAGTGTTTCGAAGCGAGCCATAAACCTGGGCTTACTCACGCCTCGAAACACTAGGAGTTCCATCCAAAGGAAGCATCGCCAGACCGGCGATTATCTTGGGGTAGAAATCGGTGCTCTTCTGTGGCATGGTCTCGTGGTTAGCGACACATGCCTGGACATCTTTCATCTTCGTCGGGCTGAGGAAGAATGCGAAATTCGCTTCTCCACTATCGACACTTTTCACAGCATGTTGCGGGTCGCGACGGTAGCGAATCATCTCCCGGCTCTCGATGCCCGAATAAGGAACCTCCGCAACTTGTTCCAGCAGAATCTCGTGCAGAACACTGGCGGTCAGTGCCTTCCATTCATTAGAATGTCCACCATCGATCATGGAGTAGATCAGGCTGGTGTCCCTGAGTGAAAGGGTATAGAAGCCGATTGCCGGGCCACCGTAAAAGCCATATGTGTACCCTCTCGAATCTGCTCGTACTTGCTCCATGCAGACCTTCAGATCGGGAACCTGAGCGATAGCAAAATAGCTATCAGCACGTTCCAGTATCTCTGTGGGAGAAGTGGCGGTGAAGTTACGGATCTCTCGATGGGTAGGCAAGATGGCCAAACCAGGATCATCCATGCTGACAAGGGTAGCAGCAATGTAGTTGAAATTGGCATCGGCAGGCGCGTCCGGGTTGGCCTGCTGCTGGATCCTGCGATAGTTCAAGCCGGTTGTATAACGATGATGGCCGTCAGCAATGATCAGGTCGCGCTTAGATGCCATTTCATCTTGAATGGCCTGGATATGAACCGGGTCGGTTATGGCCCAAAAACGCTGTCTGACCAGGTGCTCGTGCATCTCCGTTGTGTCAATATCCGGTTCACGACTATTAATGGCTTGCTGGATCTGGAGGTTGATCTTGTTTTCAGGGTCAGGATATAGTACGAAGATCGGCTCCGCACTGACCGGTAGTGTGCAGATCAGATCTAACCGGTCAGCTTTAGGACCCGAGTGGGTTTTCTCATGAGGAAGAACGATGCCTTCCTCAAAATCAGTCAGCTTCAGTGCGGTTAGCAGTCCCATACGCACGTAGGTCTGGTCATCGATGGTGAATGTCTGCTCGTGAGCATAAAGCGCAGGCGCAGGCTCACGTATCAGGATGCCATCCTCAAGCCACTGTTCATAATGCTGCTGAGCGCGAGTGTAGACGCTGGTTCCCTCGGGTATAGAGCCCCGATCTTCCTCGGTCCTAACCCGGATGATACGGACGATGTTGTATGGACTCAAGTCTTTATACTGCTGCCGTCGCACCCGGTCGATGCGATCATGCGGCTGGCTTATCACCGCACGCATATCTTCAATCAGCTTTGGATTGTAGCGAATTCCTCGGAATGGTTTTATGACGGCCATAGATAGTAAACTCCTCCAAGAATGATATGGTTTTTGAATGACAAGCACTGAGGCAGCGCAAGACAATCGGTCATCCCATTCAATCTGGGGCAGTCCCCCTCTCTGCCACATTACATGACAGCCTATCGACCGTTTGTATTTACACCGCAAACCAAGACTTGCCCAACGGCAGATTGGTCTCATGCCGCTTCATCTATGAAAATTCACTGGACAAGCCAATTTGAGAGCCGGCAACAGAATTTAAGGCCCAAAAGCCCATCTGTCAAATTTTCGTGAGCAAATGGCTGATAGCTTATGGCTTTTGCTGGTTACAGATGAATGTTCTTAAAACAGTACAAACTACACATTACACCCATAGCTACTATACAGAATGCCAAGTAGCCGATAAGTTTCCGCTCTTCTTTTTCAATCTTCGTGCTGCTTCTCTGTTTGTGATAAGCCTTGAAAAGACAAGTTTCTAGGCTAGAAAAAAGATTCGGGTGTGTTTCATCTCAGTTGAAAGGCTCCTCGGGCATTGCTGTGATGGACCGTCTTGTCGCACGGCCGAATGCGTTGAATCCTACCTGCAATCAGGTCAAATCCTTGTCGGAAATGGTTCCGATCTGCATAGGAAACGAG
>JAFGMS010000005.1 GCA_016927375.1 Anaerolineae bacterium | reverse complement strand
GCGGGAATGACACGTAGCCGTAGCGAAAAGGATGACATTGGGCTTAAGTTGACACCTATGATAGAGCAATATTTGATTGATCAATGTGAACTCTTGGCCATGAGAGGCATCTCATGGCTACCTAATACGCTACTAAGATCTGCCAAGTAATTTTTGCCACCTCCGCATCTTTCTGCTAGTGTTATTGGCTGTACGTGTCTCCAGGCCTAAATCACAATGATACTTTTATGAACCACAGAGCAGGATACCTGCTCATGCTCATTGGGTTTACCAGGAGATGCATCAGCAGTAACTGCCTCGTCAATCCTTGAACATCTCCTTCTATAAACCGAGGATCTCTCACATGCAATATGGACACTTTGATGACGATAACCGTGAGTATGTGATCACCCGCCCTGATACCCCGCGCTCGTGGATCAACTATTTAGGTTCGCGGCTCTACGGGGGTATCATCACCCAGAACGCCGGAGGCTACAGCTTCTACAAATCCGGCGCTACCGGGCGCATCCTGCGTATGCGCTTCAACGGCATGCCTATCGATCAGCCGGGCCGCTATTTGTACATCCGCGACGACGACAGCGGCGATTACTGGTCGGCTTCATGGCAGCCGGTGGGCAAGCCCCTTGATCAGTACCAATGCCGGGTCCGGCACGGATTGGGATATTCGATCTTCGAGGCTATGTACGCCGGGATCGAGAGCACCTTCACCTGCTTCATTCCGCGTGGGCAGGCCTTCGAATACTGGTCGATCGAGGTGTCGAACCCCGGCCCGGAGCCGCGCAAGCTGTCGGTGTTCAGCTACGCCGAGCTGACCAACGATTGGATGTACCGACAGGATCTGGAAAACCTCCAATACAGCCAGTACATCGTCCGCATGAGCTACCACGATGGCATGCTGCGGCGCCGCAACTTCGCCGGGGAGTGGAACGAGTGCTACTTTGGGATGACCGGAGGAAACGTTGTATCGTTTGACACCGATCGCGATATCTTCCTCGGTCCCTACCGCACCCCGGCCAACCCGCTGGCTGTTGAGGAAGGGCGCTGCTCTGACTCACTTGCTGTGGGCGATAACGCCTGTACATCGCTGCACACCACCCTCGAACTTGCTCCTGGCGAAAAACGGCAGGTGATCTTCGTGTTGGGGGTCGGAGCACCGGATGAGGAATGGCAGGGTTTTCCCCCGGGCCGGGAGATCCTGGCAGAGTACGCCACGCCGGAGCGTCTATCGCAGGAGCTGGCTTCGATACGGGATGAGTGGGCGGCGCATTTAGATGGGCTCCAGGTCAGTACCCCCGATACCAATCTCAACAGCATGATCAACGTCTGGCACGCTTACCAGACTCACATGACCTTCAACTGGTCGCGCGGTGTCAGCCTGATCGAGGCGGGCGACCGTGACGGGCTGGGCTATCGCGACACGGTTCAGGACATGCTGGCAGTCACGCACAGCATCCCCGAGGCGGTCGAGGACCGGCTGGACATGATCCTTACCGGCCAGACGGAGGAGGGAGGCGCCCTGCCGCTGGTCAAGCCCTTGACTCACAACCCCGGTCATGAGCCCACCCCGACCGTCGAGGAATATCGCAGCGATGATGTGCTGTGGCTGCCGATCACCGTATCGAACTTCGTTTACGAGACGGGCGACCTTGGCTATCTCGACAAGGTCTTGCCCTATGCCGACCACGGTGAGGCGACTGTCTACGATCACCTGAAACAGGGGCTGCTGTTCAGCATCAACCACAAGGGCGCTCACGGGCTGATCCAGGGATTGGCCAGAGACTGGAACGACTGCATCCACCTGGGCACGACCGGCGAGAGTCTGTTCACTACCTTCCTTTTCTACATGGGCCTACAGCTGTTCAGTCAGCTGGCCGCTCACAAGGGCAACGATGCCGATGTTGCCTGGTGTGCCGAGCAGGCCTCCGAGATCAAAGAGCAGATTGATGCACATGCCTGGGATGGCAGCTGGTTCTTACGCGGCATCTCCGAGTCGGGAGGCAAGCTGGGGACCAGCGCCAAGAAAGAGGGGAAGATCTACCTGGAATCTAACGTGTGGGCAGTGATCAGCGGGGGGGCCAGCCCGGAGCAGGCCATCCAGGCCATGGACTCAGTGTATGAGCATCTGGCAACCGAGTACGGGGTTATGTTGTGCCATCCCGGGCACACCGGTCCTGACCCGGACGTACACCTATCGCTGATCGTCTTTCCACCGGGCCACAAAGAAAACAGCGGCATCTTCTGCCACAGCAACTCGTGGGCCATCGTCGCCGAGTGCCTGCTGGGCAGAGGTGACCGGGCCTACGAGTACTACCGCTCCTACCTGCCCGCACGCTACAACAACCAGGCCGAGGTCCGTCAGGTGGAGCCCTACGTCTATAGCCAGTTCACCCACGGCCGCCCGTCGCCGCGCTTCGGACAGTCGCGCAACCCCTGGCTGACCGGCACCGCCAGTTGGACTTACATCGCCGCGACCCAGTACCTGCTGGGCATTCGCCCCGAGCTGGACGGGCTACGCATCGACCCCTGCATTTCCGACGCGTGGGAGGGCTTTGAGGTGCAGCGCCGGTTCCGGGGCAAAGATCTCACCATCCGCGTGCAGAACCCGGACGGCGTGCAGCGCGGTGTCCAATCGATGACACTGAACGGGCAGGCCATTGAGGGCAATCTGGTGCCGGTGGCGCAGCTGGCCGATACCAATATTGTAGAGGTGACATTGGGCTGATTGCATGAGCCTGTCCATTGCCAATGGTGTATATTCAGACCACAGATTACACGGATTGCATAGAAGAGGGTAAAAACCCGTGTAATCTGTGAAATCCGTGGTTTGAATCTAGGCTTTATTTGGCTGACAACGGATAAAATGTCATCGTTCTGCGAAGTAGGTATTTAAGAATGCACATCGTCGAAGTCGATCTCACACACCGCCGGGACATACGCCATTTCATAGATCTGCCATTCGGCATCTACAAGGACATTCCCCAATGGGTTCCCCCTCTACTGCCCGGCGAATACAAGCGCTTCAAGCCGGACTATCCCTTCTACAACCACTCGGAAGCCGCCTTCTTCCTGGTACGCGATGGCGCAGGCAAGGCTGCTGGCCGTATCGCGGTGTTAGAGCATCGCCCCCATAATGCACACCGGAACGCAAAAGACGCCCTGCTCTACCTTTACGAAGTACGCGATGACGATGAAGTCGCCCGGCTGTTGTTTGGTGCCGCGGAAGATTGGGCCAGGGCACGCGGGCTGGATCGGTTGGTCGGGCCCAAGGGGTTCCTGACCGTCGGAGAGGGGTTGGGTCTGCTTGTCGATGGCTTTGAGCACCGTCCGGCCTTTGGTGTGCCCTACAACCCGGCCTACTACGCCCGCCAGTGGGAGCAGATCGGTGGGATGGCGAAGGAAGTCGACTACCTGTCGGTTCTTGTCCAGCGCGAGAATTACACCTACCCACCCAAACTGCACGAGCTGGCCGAGCGTGTCAAGCAGCGCCGCGGGTTCGCGGTTCCGGAATTCAAGACGAAAGAGGCTTTGCTCACCCATGTCCCAGCGTTGCAAAAGGCCTACAATGCCGCCTTTGCCGATCTATGGTCCTACACTCCCATCCCCGACGAGGATATGCAGGGTCTGGTCGATAAGCTGTTGGTGGTCGCCGAACCGGAGATGCTCAAGCTGATCTTCAAAGATGATGAAGTCATCGGCTTTATTTTCGCCTATCCGGACATTTCCGTAGGACTACAGAAGATCAAGGGTCGTCTGTGGCCGCTGGGCTGGCTGGCGCTGCTGCTCGAAAAGCGCCGTACGAAGTGGCTAAACGTCAACGGGAACGGCATCTTGCCACAATATCAAGGACTGGGCGCCAATGTCGTGACGTACAGCGAGCTGATCAAAACCCTGATGGGAAATGAGCAGTTCGACTTCGCCGACCTGGTACAGGTGCAAGAAGACAATACGAACATGCTGAGCGATCTTGGGAAGGCGATGATAATGACCGTCTACAAACGCCACCGGATCTATACGAAGCGGCTTGGGTGATGGCTAATAGCATATGGCTTATGGCAGATAGCTTATGGCTGTCCTCAATCATCATCGTTGCTTATGCTGTTGAACCAATTACCAAGCATCAGTCACTCCTTCCCTTTGACATACGTATCAAAGAAATCGACCGAGCGCTGCATAGCGGTGGCGAAGTTGGCAGTGATGTCGTGGTCGTCGCCCTCGTAGACGTAGAACTCGACCGGCACACCGACGGCGAGGATTTCGGCATACAGGAGCTCGGACAGTATGAAGGGCACCGATTCGTCAGTGGTGCTGTGGTGGAGCTGCACCGGGCCGGACAGATCGCTCACATAGGTATTGGGTGAAATCGAGGCCCAGAAGTCAGGGTTGTTCTCTGGCGTGTCATAGACCTCAAGCAGATCTCGCCGCCACCGACCGCGTGTAGAAGTTGAGTCTAGCGTGGCTGTGGCATCGGTAGAACGCCTCCAGTACTCCAGCAAATCGGGATATGGGCCAACCACACCTCCCCAGATGACCCCCGCTTTGATGTCGGGAGAAACAACCATCGCCCGCAGCGTGATCTGGCCGCCCATCGAATGCCCCCCCATCCCAATCCGGTCAGGATCGGCATCCGGGTACCTCTTAACCGATGCCAGCGCGTTGAGCACATCGATGGTATAGGCCGGCGAGCTGTATCCGCCGGTGGCATTACCCTCCGAACTGCCGTGCCCGCGGTAGTCGGAGCGGAAGACGATATACCCGTTGCCGGCAAAGCCGTCCTGATAGGCGATATAGCGTTCGGTTGTCCGGTACTGGTTCGGCGGGATGAAACCATGGTTGAAAACAACTACCGGCCAACCACTGGATGGCTTCTCTCCGCGTGGGATAGTCATGTAGGCATAAATCTTGTTCCCTTCGGACAGGTAAGAGACGATGAAGCGCTCATAGCTGGCAGTCGTGGGTAGGATCTCTTCGAAGGTAATGTTGCTGCCCAGGTAAGTCTGCTGGCGCATGACCTCGATCATCAAGGGATGGATGATGGGCGTCGCCGTTGGCGATGGTGTGACAGTAAAGGTAGCTGTCGGGCCAGGCGTTTCCGTCGGCGTAGGGGTAGCGGTATCAGCAGCGGGCAGGGGTGTATCAGCTACAAGTATTGGCACCGCATTGCAGGCTACCAGCGTCACCATCGCCAGCGCTGCTACAACAGACTGCATCCTCTTCCGAATGTTCATCGGGATATCCTCATTATTCCACGCATGGTATATAGGAATGTAGCGTGAAAACCCGGAAGAATCAGCCCAAATTTGAAGAAAGCTCAAAGGGCATTACTGCGGAACTGCAGCAATGCCCCTATATAGACATGTAGAGCAACCTTCAACTGTTAGCCGGATGAAGCATTGACCTTGTACACGCCGTATGATTGGCCCTCCATGGCAAATCGGAGTATCCCCGATTCCACTGACGCTTTGACGTCTTTCCCTGTGAGAAGTTCGACATCGGGGCCGGCCACATCCAGAGGCACCTCCACCGAGACCGGCCGGTGGGCCGGGTTCAGGGCCACTACAACCACATCTTCATCGAGCGAGCGTTGGTAGACAAATGGGTAGGTGTTTTCATGGGCGTACAAAGGCTTGAAGTTAGCCCGGCCATAAAGCGCCTTGTGCTGGCGGCGCAGATCGACAAGCCCACGGATGACATGCAGCAGCGAATCCTTGTCTTTCTCAGCGTCCTCCACATTCGGAGCGTCCTCACCGGCATCGACGGGCAGCCACAGCTTCTCCGGCTCGGCTGTTGAGAAGCCCTTATTCTTGCTGGATGACCACTGCATCGGCGAGCGGGCGCCGGCTCTCGGGGTATAGGACCCTTCTATGCAAGGGAGGCCATGCAGCTGCCTCATGCCGATTTCATCACCGTAGTAGATGAAGGGAATGCCGGGCATGGTGAACAAGAACGTATAGATGAGCTCTAGATCGCGTTGATCGCGTTTGTTAGCCACGCGGGCAAGGTCGTGGTTGCCGACCGGCAGGCAAATATATCCCTTGTCTCGCGCTGCGTTGTAATGATCAAGATAGTTCTCCATGAAGACGCTGATGTTGCCTTTACCTTCGCCGTCAAAAAAACTGTGTCCCTCGGAATGCCCATTCAGGATGCGCCACGATTCCTTTTGGAACAAATCGTTATAGCCCTGGAACCAGTGAAAGAAATCGGCATGGAAACCGGCATCCAGCGCGTTTTTGGGATACGACCACTCAGAGACGATGAAAGCCTCAGGATAATTCTCATCGAGCCAGGCGCGAATATCGCGCCAGTGGGCCATGAGGGCTCGCCCTTGTGGGTCGCGGTTGTAGATGGCCCCGGCCATATCCACCCGGAAGCCATCGCAGCCCATATCCAGCCAGTATTGCATGACACGACGCATCTCCTGCTTGACCGCTACGCAGTGCGGGTGATCGACGGGAGTCTGCCAGGGCTGCTTGGGGTCGGGATCGACAAAGCCGTAGTTGAGTTGTGGTTGGTTCCAGAAGAAGTTCCTGACATAGTTGCCATTGCGCTGACCGTAACCATGAACCAATCGGTGTCTGAACTCATCTCCCCCATCATTCCAGGCGCTGTCTGTCCAAACATACCAATGCGAATACTCGTTCGGTTCCGGATCGGCGGAAGCCTTGAACCAGGGATGCTCGATTGAGGTATAACTGGGCACATAGTCAAGCAGGACACGGATACCGAGCTCATGCGCCCTTTTCAGCAAGGCCCGCATGTCATCGTTTGTCCCATAGCGCGGTGCGATGGTGTAATAGTCGGCGATATCATAGCCAGCGTCATTAAACGGGGAAACAAAACAGGGGTTGATCCAGATGGCGTTAGCTCCGAGGTTCTTAATATAATCGAGCTTTTGGGTAATGCCGGGCAAATCACCGATACCATCGCCGTTTGAATCGTAGTAGCTCTGAGGGTAAATCTGGTAAACAACAGCCTCGTGAACCCAATCAGGGACGCGGGGGTTTGGGGCATTCTCGCCACTCATCATAGCTTTTCCTTATCAGATAGTGTTTTGCGGTTAGGCTGGATTTTCATCGTGTCTCTTGTAAGAGTGCTGGGTGAAATCTTGGTACAACCGATTTTACTGGAACGAGTGCCGAGTCAAAAGCTTGGCGAAAGAGCATCAATCCTGTTCCCTAATCGCCGATCAATCGTCATCTTGCCAGTTGAGCCGCCGTGTGCGATAGGTATTGTAGTCAGGTACGCGGCGTATGTACTCCTCATCCATGAGCGGAGACGATATCATGAAGTCGGCCGAGGTCCGGTTGCAGGCCATCGGGATGTTCCATACTACCGCCATACGCAAGAGCGCCTTGACATCGGGATCGTGAGGCAGGGGCTCAAGGGGGTCCCAGAAGAAAATCAGAAAGTCGATCTCATTGCTGGCAATCTTGGCCCCGACTTGCTGGTCACCGCCCAAAGGCCCGCTTTGGAGACAGTTGATTGGAATATCCAGCTCCTGCTCGAGGATGGTGCCAGTAGTCCCGGTTGCATACAACGCATGGTGGGCCAGGAGATCGCGGTTGTACTTGGCCCACTCTACCAGATCGCGTTTCTTGTGGTCATGAGCCACAAGGGCGATTTTCTTGTCCTTTTTCATGATGATTTCATGATGAGACATATATTTTCCTCAATTCTCTCCTTATACGCTGATGCCAAGTCTACTCTGAGCGTGCCATCTGCAAAGTATGCTCTATGAACGATCCCTTCCTGTTCGTATAAGCCTCCCGATCAAAAGGGAACTGCTCAGCCAGCTTGAGCTTGACGGCCGTATATTCATCAACTGTCTTGGGGTGTTCCAACAGATAGTCTCGAAACAAAATGTGATCCTTCCAGCTCCGGCTGTCAAGCTCGTTAATATGCACGTGATGTGTCGTGTGTGGGTTCCGTTTCACAAAGTAATGTCTGCGTGCTATGCCATGCTCGCCCATATATTCATACTCGATCTGCTCAAGAGGCTCCACGCAGACAAAGGCCTCCTCAAAGCTGGCAACTGCTATGGCAATATCGATGATCGGTTTGGCCATGCCGCCGGGGATGGATGTGCTGCCTACATGTTGAATGTCCAGCACGTAATTGCCCACAACAGCTTGAAGATGCGCCTTTTCTTCCTCGAAGAAACGTTTCCATTCATCATTATAAGGGACCAACCTGACAACACCCTTTTCCAGTCCGATCAATTCCATTCCCCTTTCTGTAAGGCACTACTGCCGTTGGACGTAAATAGCCCCAAGTTAAGGGATGCATCTCGCCCAACAGCCAAAGGACGCAAGTTCTCAGTATTTCCGGGGAAGGCCGTGACTATGGGTTTGTTTAACGTAAGTATTGCGCAACTGGAGACCGAATCGGTCAAAAGTGTGAAAAAAGATCATTTGGGATGGTTCACGAGATTGTGATACGAGATGGAGTTATTTGTGGGTCGATTTGACATCAAAACATCCTGATAGTGGACACAAACTAT
>JAFGMS010000405.1 GCA_016927375.1 Anaerolineae bacterium | reverse complement strand
TTGCTAATGTGTACCCAAACCAGGGCTTGTCTTTGTACTTGAGGCAGAAAATCGCCAGCCCCCAACCCCCACTCTAGGGTTGGTAAGCCGCCTGAGCTGCCTTCAACCGTTCCTCTACCTGATGGCGATCCTGGGCATAGGGGACCAGATGAAGATAAGTCTCATAATTCTCAATGGCTTGCTTGTACTTGCCCAGCCCTGCATAAGCATCGGCCATGTCCCGGTAGACGTCCGGATAATTCAGACCGTTTGCCAACGCTGTGCTGAAATCGTCCAGGGCAGCCTGGTACTCTTTTAGCATCAGGTGGATGTAACCCCGTGTGTGCAGGCTGTTAGGCTCGTGGGCATCGAGTTCAAGGGAGTGGTTTGAATAGTTCAGAGCAGGCTCATAGTAACCCTGCATGGCAAGCGACCAGGCCAGGTTATTGTACCCGGCGGCATCTTGGGCACCGCTGCTCAAGAGGGTCTCATCCCACACATCCTGCGCCTGCTCTTGATCGCCCATCTCCCAGTAGGTCATACCCCGCTCGATTGCATGTCCGAAAGGTGAGTAGAAGGTACCGGTACTGTCCAGCCTATTGTAGACGTCAAGCGCCAGGGCATATTCCCCAAGAGAGCGGAGCGCCCGAGCTTGTGCCTCCAGGACCTCGGTTTGGGCCTGGTATGGATAGTTAGAGCTATGTCCATAGCTATGCTCATCAGCTGTCTCAGCCAATGCCAGCGCCTGTTCAAAATCGGCCAGTGCCGCATCCTTATCCCCATCAGCGGTGTATAGCCAGGCCCGCGCCAAGAAATTCCGGTATTCCTCCGGCTCAAGCTCGATCAACCTGGCATAGTCAGAGAGTGCCGCCTCTGTATTGCCCAACGATTGATAAGTCTGTGCTCGTGCGCGTAGGGCATCAGTGTTGTCTGGAGCCAGATCAAGCGCGTGTTTGTAGTCATCCAGCGCGCTCTGGGCATCTCCCATTGCCTGGTAGATGGAGCCCCGCACAGCATAGGTGTCCGCTTGGCTCGGCTCTTGTTCCAGGCTGGCTGAAGCCGCAGCAAGCGCTTCCTCGTACTGCGCTACATCACGTAGAACGGTGGCCTTGACGGTCAGCAGCCATGCATTGTCCGGGTCGCTGCTGAGTGCTGCATCGACCGTTGACAGCGCTTGAATGCCATTGCCCATAGCCCGGTAGACTTCGGCATGGTAGAAGGCAATAACAGAGGGGTTGATGCTCTTGTCGAGCGTGCTGAGCACGGTATCTGCCCCATAGTAATCGCCGGCCTGATAGAGCACCACGGTCAGGACCAGATCAGCTAAGTCCTCCATGTCGGACGTATCGCCTTGTCGCAGGCTCAGCGAAAATTGAGTGGGTTCCAGCTCGGTTTGAGTTTGGAGACTGGTACAGATGACCTCGTAGGTGTCTGACGGATCGTATGTCCCCCACAGCACGATACTGGCATTGTAACGTTGACCCAGCTCGCGGGCATCCTGCTCAGAAAGAGGAACATCTGCCAGGCGGCCTACTCTTGTCGGGTAGGGCATGTATGATGATGTGTACCCATCTGTGACAGCATCTCGCAGCGCTTCATCGATCTGGTCGGTGGGATCGGTGCCCCCCGTGCCTGCCAACCCTGTTACCAGCACCAGTGTCTCGCCTGGCTCGGCAGCTTTAACTGGCCGCTGCCCTAGGGGGAGGATCGAGAGAACAATGGGCCAACCATAAAAAGCCGCTGCCAGTGCAGCTACTATGCATGGCACCAAAATCAGCAGGCACCCCAGCAACATCAGCCGGTTTGCCAATGTGTCGCGCGGTGAGAAAGAAGACATAGCCGGGATTTTAGCGAGCCTTGTCGAGAGGAGCAACATTGTGCAATGTTCCTGTCTGGCTTGTTTGCAAACTTGCCTACTTGCAAACTTGTCCGCTTCACACCTTGACAACCAATATACCAATCGGTATACTACTACTAACTGATGAGGATACCATGGCCTATGATAATCGAGCTAACCTGGTGATACATGCGCTGCGGCTGTTTGCCTCGCGTGGATACGATGCCGTGAGTGTGCAAGAAGTCGTCGAGGCGGCAGGTGTGACCAAGCCGACGCTTTACCACTACTTTGGCAGCAAGCGAGGGCTGCTCGATGCCCTGCTTGCGGAGCGCGGTGGAAGATTGGTTCAAGCTGTTCAGGAAGCTGCAAGCTACCGGGGCGACTTACCGCTGACGCTGCGCAAGGTAACCATTGCCTACTTTAGTTTCGCGCGGGAGCAGTCAGCATTCTATCGATTACTGCTATCCCTGTGGCTGGCGCCACCTTCCAGCGAGGGACATCAGGCGGTGCTGCCACTACTTCAACAGCAGCAAGATCTACTGGAAGCACTGTTCGCCCAGGCTGCCAAGGATCACGGCAATATGAAAGGACGGCACCAGGCATATGCGGCAACGCTGCTGGGGATGATCAATACTTATGTGGGTCTCGCGCTCAACGAGCACATCGACCTGGACGATGCGCTGCTTTATCAGGCTGTGCACCAATTTCAGCATGGGATCTATTCCTAGCGGGTAGGCTTTTTTTTTTGCCCGCCCGCTATACCGTTCGGTATACAGGCTGTGAAGATGAGGCCAGGACACTCTGGAGCTTGTCTCTGATAATCCATCACCACCTTTGGAGGATCTTCTTATCATGACACACTGGGCATCAGATGCACTCTTTTATCACATCTATCCGCTGGGGTTCTGCGGAGCTCCGCGCCATAATGATTTTGTTTCCGACCCCGCACCACGCTTGGAGCGCATCTACAGCTGGATCGATCATATCAAGCGGTTGGGGGCCAATGCGCTCTACCTGGGGCCGGTCTTCGAATCGACCGTGCATGGCTATGATACCGCCGACTATTTTCACGTCGACCGTAGGCTGGGCACGGACGATACGCTGCGCGAGCTGATCGCCACACTGCACCGTGAAGAGTTTCGCGTCATACTGGATGGGGTTTTCAACCATGTCGGCCGCGATTTCTGGGCATTCAGGGATGTGCTTGCGCATGGGCAAGCCTCGGCATTCTGCTCGTGGTTCGCAGGGTTGGATTTCAGCAGGCGCAGCCCATATGGCGATCCTTTCGGTTACGAGGGATGGAATGGGCACTATGATCTGGTGAAGCTCAATCTCCACAACCCGGATACGCGAAATCATCTCCTGGGAGCAGTCGAGACGTGGGCGCGAGAGTATGATATCGATGGGCTGCGGCTTGATGCAGTGGATGTTATAGACAAGGGTTTCTTGAAGGATCTGGCAGCCTATGCCCGAAGCTTGCGTTCCGATTTCTGGCTGATGGGCGAGGTGGTTTTTGGAGATTATCGACAGTGGGCCAACCCTGAGATGCTGGATTCGGTCACCAACTACGAGGGTTACAAGGCTCTCTATTCCAGCCATGTCGATCAGAACTATTTCGAGATTGCCTATGCCCTCAACCGGCAGTTTGGCGAAGGAGGCTTGTACCGTAACCTGCCGTTGTATGCATTTGCGGACAATCATGACGTAGATCGGGTCGCCAGCTCATTGCAGAACCTGGCGCACCTTTACCCGCTGCACATCCTGCTGATGACAATGCCGGGCGTGCCTTCCATCTATTACGGCAGCGAGTGGGGGCTCCAGGCTAATCGACAAAACGGGGGTTCGTGGGAGCTGCGTCCCGCACTCAACCTCGACATGGTTTCGCGAGATTGTCCACAGCCGGAGCTGGCTCCGACAATCGCCAGGCTGGCGCGGATTCGCAGTGATATGCCTGTGCTGCGCTATGGTTCTTACCGGCAGCTTCACGTCGCGGCGCAGCAGTTTGCCTTCATGCGGCAGCTTGCCGATCAGGCAGTGATTGTCGCTGTGAATGCAGCCGATCAGCCGGTGCCTATGGAAATACCCATCCCGGATCAAGCCGGCCGCCTGGTCGATGTGCTCAACCCTGGCGATACCTTCCCGGTGTTTCAGGGCAAGGCCCGCATCGATCGGGTTTGGCCGCATTGGGGAAGGATCTTGGTTGCGGCATGATGGTGTACTTGGCTATCCATCACTCCGTGGCTTGAAGGCCAAGATAGGGATAATTTCTCCCAGGGCGCGTACATCTGCCTCACTGCCATCGGTCCGATACCCCATAATGCCCGCCAAGGCGCGCAAGGCATTCGGGTAGCGGCGGTTGTAATCCAGCATTTCGCGTATGGCCTCTGAGGTAGAGAGCCGCTCGGCACATACCGGCATAACCTTCAGGCCAACCTGGATGGTGACGAGTGGCTGGGCGATGATGTTCTTGTACCAATCGGCCTTTTCGCCAAAGCCCGAGGCCACAATGTATGCGCCTGTCTCCTGGTCGTGGCGTACGACTTCCAATACGTTTTGTCGCGGCTGGCCGGACTTCCGCCCGGTATGCGTCAGCAGCAGGAAGTGCTCACCCAGCAGTCCGCCCAGGCCAAGACGGTAGAGCCGGACGGGCGTACGCCAGGCCAGCCGAGCCAGTCCGCGTGGTGGATGAACATCCTTGATTTTCTCCAGCATATCGACCCCTTTCACATCGCAGCCTCACTCTTGGTAACAGGCGAGGATAGCGTGGTTGATAGTTGAGCGGCGCTGAACCTCACCCCATGCAACGGTGGCTGATAGCCACGTCGGCGACGTCCCCTCTCCGCCCAGCGGAGAGGGGACGCAGATTGTGTATCGCGCTGCTGCGCTTCTCAGAGGTGAGGTTGTGAGCGCCAAACCAGGCTTGACCGGCTTCTCCACGTTATTTCCGGGCGCTGCCTCACTTTTTAGTATAGCGGCAAAGGCGCGTAATCGTGAGGGTAGATTATTTGACAAGCCTTCAAATATGGTTACTCTTTAGGTATCTTATCCGGCTATCTCTAATGAAGTAAGTCAAGTGAACATTTAGGCGGACTTTGAAATGCCTCTGGATAAGTTTCTTAAAACCTATCCATAAACCTTACGTGAAATCCGGTAAAAAGGGGCGTTTGGCAGCCTAAGTTCTACCCCGAACTTCAGTTAACCCAGCAGTCCTCTTATTTGCTTTTGCCGTCGTAGTGAAGGAGTGAAGAGCTAGATGCATCGTAGGATTCCTGTACGATACAGTATCTTCCTGGTGCTGGTGGTGATCAACCTGGCCGTTCTTGCTTGCGGCACAGCTCCGGAGACTGCTACTCCGATGCCAGCTACCAAAGAAACTCGCCCTGCCGAAGAGATCCAGCCCGCGGAAGAACCTCAGCCCACCCAAGAAATTCAGCCCACAGAAGAACCTCGATCCACTGATGAGGGCAGCGAGGAAGCGACTAATGAGCCTGAGCAGAGCACCCAGGGCATTACTGCTGAGAATGTTGGTAATCTCCACGAGATAAGGAAAATCGATGTTTCGCATCGAGAGCTATTGGCTGTGGCTCTATCACCCACAGCGCCCCAGGGAGCAACATTTGGCCGTGACCTGTATGTGCGTATCTGGAATACCAACAATGGTAATATGATCTACCAGATGGAGCCTCACGCGGCCGAAGGTTGGGGTTTAGCTTATTCACCAGATGGCACTAAGCTGGCTTCTGGCGGCGGTCATGAGGTTATCTTGTGGGATCCGGCTACCGGTAAGAAGATCAAGTCGATAACGGTCAGTGCTTATGTATACCGGTTAAACTGGTCTCCCGATGGTCGCCGTCTGGCCGTAGTGGGTAAAGACAGCAGCAAGATCGATCTGGTTGACGTTGAACTCGGCTCAGTACAGACCAGGATATCGACCTCTGCCGGTAATGAATTGTGGGCCGCCGTCTACTCACCTGATGGTTCCTGGATGGCTGTTGGGGATGTTGACGGAAATATCACCATTCTCGATGCCGCCTCTGCGGAAATAGCGAGTGAAGACAGTGCTACCGCACAAGGTTCAATTTGGGACCTGGAGTTCTCGCCGGACAGCAAGTTATTGGTAGGCTGCAACGGCGGCGGTGACCTCTACTTCTGGGATACGGCAAGCTGGGCAGCTATCCCTGAACTCATTAAGCGGGATGTCCATACCGATCCTAACCCTGAGCTCAGTGGCTGCAAAGATGGCGTTTTCTCCAAGAATGGTGCGGTATATTTCTCGGCCGGAGCCGATAAGGTCTTGAACATCTGGGATGCTACCAATGGCAGGCTGCTTCACTCGTTGAGCTTCGAGCATCCCATTGGTGCCATTTCGATTGCAGGTGATGATAGGTTGCTTGGTGTGGTTTTATCTGACGGCTCATTTCATATTCTTGGCACTGACTGATATCTGAGCTCATATTTCGCGCTTTGTATGTCAGTATTTGTTCGATCGGTCAAAGTTCACAGTCTTATTCATTTGCCGGATAGGATCGGAAACCTCTGGGCAGAGGTCCGCTTGGCCTACTATCACGCTCGTGCCTCTGCCTGTGCCGCGAGCACATAATGTGGTGACTATGTCATTTTTTGTTGAGTCCCCAGCACGTTGCTGGGGACTTTTTGGTCTCCACTAACGAAGCAGATATGGTTCTCAGCAATTCCCGGTTTGAATTGGTGCGCAAAAAAAACAACGTGCCCAGAAAAAGCTATCTCATCGCATCGCAGAGAGACGACCGAAGATCGTGGCAGAGAACGCAGAGCAACAGCATATGATCTTGTCAGCAATCCCTGTGGGAAATCTCCAAAGCGGGAACTGCTGATTGCACATCACCATGAACCATCCCTAAACAGAGCATGTAAACCAGGCTAGCAGCCGTAGACCTGCCCGGACAACAGCTTCTCAGTAACGGCTTCGAAGTCCATGGCGCATCCACGTTGCTGGGCAGAGGAATAGATGTCCGGGGAAAGCTGGATCTCTAGCTCAGACAGGAGTGACCGTGCGCGCTCGGTGACCATATCGGAGGGAGAGTGAGCGATCACCAGGGCCAACAGCTCGACGGCCTGCTCGGGCCGCCCCTCCATCTCCATCACACGGGCGACGCCAACGAGGGCATACATCGCCAGCGAGGTTACCTGGTAGTCGTGGGCGGTCCTAAGAGCATCGGGAAGGGCGCTGGGGCGCGCTGACAATGAGCGCAGGGGTGGAAACCCCTGGACAGGCATATCGGGATAGAGTATCTCGTAGACATACTGAGGGCGGCTGAGATCCTTGAGGAGATGGACGCCCAGGTCATGTAGATAGGCATCCTCAGGGAAATCACAAATATCGATGACCTCCGGGGTGATTAGAATCTGACCTCCCCATGCAATGTGAACCAATCGCGAAGCCCGATTGACCGCCGGACCATAGTAATCACCATTCTGGCATTGTGCGTTCCCGGCGTGAAGCGCCATCCGGACCAGCAGCCGGCCAACATTACCCCAGTTCTCCCTGGCAAGCCGTTTCTGGATTTCCACAGCGCTTTGGATGGGTTGCCCTCCTTCGAAGACGGCGAATATGCCATCCCCTAGATTTTTGACGATCTCTCCCCCGGAGCCGGATATACCCTCTTCCAGGATGTGATTATGCCTGGCAAGTACAGTCGGCATCTGATCTTTATGGTTTTCCCACAGAAGGGTAAAGCTCTCAATATCCGTGAACAGAAAGACCGTCATAACCTGCCCTTACTGTCTAAACCCGCATGCTGAGAGTGCCGAGTAATGAGTTTGCCGCCATATCCTATAAGCCAGCTGCTAGCTGCCGGCTAATCCTCGATGATCTGGTTAACAACTTCCTCCAGATCGAGCTTGACGCCATTCCTGCAAGCAGCCGTAAACATCTCTACTGTCATTTCCATTCGCAGCTCACCCAGCAACGCCTCTGCTTTGCGCTTAACCATCTCGGAAGTAGCATATTTGAGGACCAATGACAGCAGCTCGACAGCCTGCTGCACCTCGCCCTGCATCTCCATTGTACGTGCCAGACCAACCAGGGCATAGATCGTCAGGGAGTTTACGTTAATGTCGCGAGCTGTTTTAAGAGCACCTGGAAGGCTATCAGGCTGATCCGAGAGTGATTTAAGCGGTGGAAATTCATTGGTGGGGAGATCAGGGTGCAACAGTCCGAAGATGCGAAGAGGCTTATCCAGATCACGCAGCAGGTGCATTCCGAGATCTTCGATGGTTCCGCCAGGAGGCAAGGTGCATACCTCCAGCACCGCCGAGGTTAGCAAAATCTGATCCCCCCAGGCCAGATCGCGCAGGCGGGATGTTCGTTCAACCGCCGGGCCAAAGTATTCTCTGCCGTGCATATCTGCCTCCCCGGCATGCAGCGCCATGCAAATATGCAGCTGTCCGACAGCCCCCCAATCCTCTTGAGCGAACCTTTTCTGGATCTCCAATGCGCACTGCAAAGGATACCCCCCCTCAAAGGCGGCAAACATCCGGTCACCACTGTGCTTAAAGACGATACCACCATGGTAGATGATATGCTCTTCCAGGATACTGTCGTGCCGGGAGAGCATCGGCTCGATCTGATCTACATGCTTCTCCCAGATCGTCATGGCATAGCCTTCGATGTCCGTGAATAAAAAAACAGGCATGTATGGCATCCTTAAAAATACCGGGTAACAAATGCTGAGCTACAGGTCAAAGGTTCCGACTGGGACATACTTTACAACCTAATATACCACGAACTGCTCAAAGCACATTTGGGATTTACCCTACCATGGGAAGCTTACAGGACAGTAATACCACAACAGGATGCAAAAACCCTAATCCCCGGCTCCCATCCGGGCGCTTTGGTAAAGCGTGATGCCTACGGCTACTGATAGATTCAGCGAGTCAATCTGAGGGCTGTGGGGAATGGCTATACTAGTACCCAGGCCCAGAAACCTATCGGGAAGACCGCGGCTTTCATTGCCAAAGACCAGTGCAAAGGGTGCCTCAAAAACGACCTGGCCGATGATCTCCTGCCCGTTGGTCATCAGGAGATAGAGGTTGTGTCCAAAGGCTGCCTGGTAGGCATCAAAGTCATCGAAGTACTCAAACGACAGCCGAAAGATTGATCCCATCGAAGCACGGATGACCTTGGGATCAAAGATGTCTACAGCGGGACGAATCAGTGCCAAGTCGGTGATCCCAAACCCGATCATGGTGCGAATGATCGTCCCCAGATTGCCCATATCACCGGGATTGACCAACACCAGGTGATTATTCTCAGGAATCAGAGGAACAGCGTACTTGTGCAAGACTCCAACAGCCAGATGACTCTCTTTCGGAGAGAGACGCCCGAGCACAGCATCATTTACCTCGACAGGGACCCGGCTATGGGAACAAGCCTCCTTGAGCCTGGCAACGCCGGCATTCTGCTCTCCCTTCGATGCCAGCACAACCCCCAGCAGATGCTCGGGCTGTGTTTCGAGCAGCTCCAGCGTGGCAAATACACCAAAGCTGTAAGTGTGGTCAAAAGCCTTTTTGTAGCGTTTGAGACGGAAATTCATATTGCTTCCATTGTGTCAGCAGCAATAACCGATATTCGACGTTCATGCTCTAAGCAAGCGTGAGATGTGAAACGTGATGCGTGAAGGGCCATAGATAGCCACCATAGTATTTACCATAAAAGCTGATCACTGATTACTCGTCACGCATCACGCACCACTTGATGCTGTATGAGATGCCGCTCTCATTCCACATAGAGCGTATAGTGATATCACCCATTGCTATTCGGGGCCTTACGCCAACGGCCATACAGCTCGGTCATCTCCGCCAGAGGCGTATTGAGAGGGTCACCAGATAGGACCTCGGCGGGGCAGCGCCAGCTCCAATTTCCCCATGGGGTGCCGGGTGTATTCATCCGGTCGGCCGAACCCAACCCCAGGATATCTTGCATTGGCACGATGAAAAGACGCGCGACCGATCGCATGCCCAGCCTGATCAGTTCCCAGTTTGGCCAGACCACCTCGTTGACACCGGCATAGCGCTTGAAGTGCTCACGCTGGTGCTCATTAACCTCTTCATGCCACCAACCGACGGTGGTGTTGTTGTCGTGGGTGCCGGTGTAGATGACCGAAAGATGTTTGTAGTTGTGGGGCAAAAAGGTCGACTCATTGTCGCCAAAAGCAAACTGCAAGATGCACATCCCCGGCATTTCCAATATCTCACGCCAACGAATAACCTCCTCCATGTTAACGCCCAGATCCTCGGCAATGATGTGCTTCTTCTTATCCGGCCCAATGGCATCGAAGAAAACATCGCGCGGACCGTCGACCCACTGCCCGATCTCGGCGGTGGGGTTACCGGCAGGGATCTCGTAATATTCGTGGAAGCCGCGGAAGTGATCGATGCGAATGTAGTCGAACATCTCCAACGATGCACTGACGCGTCTAAGCCACCAGTCATAGAGAGGCTCGTTTTTCTGCTGCTGCTCCTCATCAGCCCACCAGCGATAGAGTGGGTTGCCCCAAAGCTGTCCGGTCTCGCTGAAATAATCGGGCGGCACGCCGGCTACCACGGTAGGGTTCCCTTCATTGTCCATAAAGAACATATCCCGATGTGCCCAGACATCGGCGCTGTCATGAGCGACGAAGATCGGCAGGTCACCGATGATAGAAATGCCCCGCTCGTTGGCATAACGCTTCAGGGCCATCCACTGAGTATAAAACACCCACTGCCGGAAGCACTGCCCGGCAATGAGCTCGGCGTATGCCTGGCGAGCAGCCTCCAATGCAGAGGTATCGGCGTAATCTCTGCCTTCGGCCCAGTCGAACCAGGCGTTATGACCATTCTCTGCCTTCAACGCGGCAAACAGCGCATAATCGTCCAACCATTTGCGGTTGACCTCGCACCAATGGTCAAATTCTTCTCTCTGTTCAGCAGTAGCGGTAGATTCGAAACGTTGATGGGCAAGCGCCAGCATCTGATTGTGGTACTCGGTGACCGGCTGGTATTCTACCCGATGCTCCGGGAAAGAAGGCGCACCGGCCAGATCTTCGCCAGACAGCCACGCCAGGTTTTCCAGGCTGATGAGGTTGGCGTTGCCTGCAAAAGCCGACAGGCATTGGTAAGGAGAATCGGCATAGCCGGTTGGCCCGAGCGGCAGTACCTGCCAGTAGGTCTGCCCGGCCTTGTCGAGATAATCGACAAACGCATAAGCCGCCGGGCCGAGATCACCGATGCCAAACCTGCCCGGTAGTGAGGTAATGTGCAGCAAAATGCCGCTGCCGCGCGGAAAAAACTCTGTCTGTTGATTAGAAGTCATCTAAGGAACTCCTCCGCGAGTAGTTCTTGGTAACTAGTTTTTAATAGTTGGTAAAATAGCAGCAAGCAGAGAGTGATGGGGCAAAAATGCTTAAAATGCGCGTCCTTTGTACTGACCCTCTGGGCTACCCCTTGAGCATATCCTGAACCATCTTTACCACTGCAACGATGTCCGGTAGGTTATCTTGCCACAAGGTAGGGACATGCAAGCGCAAGTCGGGTAGTAATGGTGTCTGGTAGTTATCATCAACATCTGTAAGGATAGCTGCATAAACACGCTCATCATTCAGGCGGTTGAAGCGACAGACTTTACGGCCGGGATCGATAATCCAGTACTCCTTTACGCCAGCCTTTTCGTATTCGGCGAACTTCTCTCCATGGTCGCGGGCCACACTCTCTGGTGAGACAACCTCGATACAGATATCTGCTGGGCCGATCATCGCAGTATTGGTCAATTGGCCAGGATTGTCTTTGAGGATAACTTGCAGATCCGGCTCACGCCGCGATTGAGTAGCGTCCAGGCGCATGACAAAGGGATGATCGGCAACCTGCCCGATTGGATTGAGAGAGAGGTAAGCATTGAGCAGATCGCGCAGGTAGCCCACAATCCGATTGTGCTGGAGTGATACAGGCACCATTTTGATCACCTCCCCCTTGACCCATTCATAACCGTCATGTGCATATTGTTCCATGTAATCATCAGCATTGATTGGCCCACTGTCTTCTCCAACCGGGGATGCTGTATGCCCGGTCGGGGTAACGATCTGATCAGCCATCGTTGACATCCTCCTGCAACTGCCTCAACCCATACGGTAACAGCCTAGTACAGTTGGGCATAAGTTCATCGCCAGATTAAGGCAATCTTCCCAACTGTATAAAGTACTTTGCGTTGCACTTCTCGACTG
>JAFGMS010000404.1 GCA_016927375.1 Anaerolineae bacterium | reverse complement strand
TTCGTGTCCGTCAACATCGCAGTCGTTTCCGTCTTCATACCCGTTCTGCCAAACACGCTCGTTCCCAACTCAATCGCCTAGAGCAACATTGGGCCGCTCTTGCCGCCAACGGCCCATAGCAAGTGATGCGGTATTGCGTATAATCATATCAGACACTTGATAAGTGTTTCACGGAAAGTCCTCTAAAAACTGCACCGTGAAAACTTGAGCGAGATCCGGTGAAAGATGTACTCTGTGAGGCAAGCTGCCTACCGGGTTTCACATACATGCCAGGAGGAACGCTTATGTCCAGAACGATCAAGGTGGCTGCAATCCAGATGAGTGCCGAGCCCGGCCTTGTGACCGAACGCCTCGCGCGGACTGAGGTGCTGATTGCGCGAGCAGCCAAGGCCGGGGCACAGCTTGCTGTTTTACCTGAGATGTTCAACACCGGCTATGCTTATTCCGATTCCATTTACAGCCACGCCGAACCGGCTGATGGGTTGACTGCTCGCTGGATGAAAAGTGTGGCGGCCCGCCACCATATCCATATAGCAGGCTCATTGCTTCTGCTTGGCGAAGAAGACATCTACAATACCATGCTGCTAGTTGCTCCTGATGGTCATGAGTGGCGCTACGACAAAAATTATCCCTGGATGTGGGAGCGTGCCTATTTCCGCGAAAACTCATCCATTACCGTCGCTGACACATCGCTCGGACAATTGGGGATGATGGTTTGTTGGGACATGGCTCACCCCGATCTGTGGGATCGCTATGGCGGCAAGGTCGACATGATGCTCATCTCCAGTTGCCCGCCCAATTTTCGCGATGCCGCTATTACTCTCCCTGGCGGAGTCCGGCTGAAGGTAGATGAAATAAATCCTTTGCTGCGTTTTTTGCTCCGGCTGGGGCAGGATGCCTTTGGAGAAAAACTGCGCTACCAATCATCTCGAATGCGCGTTCCGGTGGCTGCCGCGACCGGAACCGGCACTTTTTCGAGCAGTGTCCCCATGCCACGGCTCTCGTTTTCACTGCTGGTGCTGGCCTCTCCTGCCTTGTGGCGTTATCTACCTCAAGCCGCTGAGAGTCGCATCGAGGGTGGCTTTTGCCAGGAGACCTATGTCGCCGATGCCGGCGGCAAGGTGCTCGATCAGGTGGCGGCCGGCAGTGAGAGTTATGCATTGGCTGAAATCCGGCTGGCCGACGCCCCACCTCAGCCGACAGGCCGTCAACCAGAGTTTGGGCTTACACCACTGCCTTATCTGCTCGATGCTCTATTCAACACAGTGGCCACTCCAATCTACCGACGCAAGGTACGGACCTATTATGGCTCGCGCATGGCACCAGTCAGACCAGCCACCCGGCGCCAGACTGGTTTGCTGCTGGCCATGCTGGGTATCGGCTTTCTACTAGGCCGGTTGTTTGCGCCACGCCGGGTCAAGAAAGTCAAGGTGATTGCACCTGCAGAAGAAAAACGCCCCGCCGAGATACCACCCGACCAGTCGCTCGGCAAAGCTGCCGCGGAAAGCAAACAGAAGCCTACAAAAAGGCTTGAGCTTGCTCGGCTGCTGTTATCGGTGGCACTGCACGTGAGTAAGTTAATGTTGGAGCACAAGAACAAGGGAAAAAAGAAGAAAAGAAGCGCCAAAGCAGGCGCAGCGAAGTAGCCATCCAGAGCAATCGCTTCAAACTTGGCAGCATGTGTGCGCAGTACGTTTGTGCTGGGCTTTCGCCTTTTTCGAGATCGGGCTATTTCTCACCGCGGAGAGCGCAGAGATCGCGGAGAAAATCAAAAAACGTTAGCGCGCCAAAGCGTTGGGATAGGTAGTTGATCATAACTGGCTCAAGAGAGTATCTTTGATGTCACAATAACGCGGAGAGGCGAACATCAGGAGAAACCACATGAGCCAGTTGGTATTGATGATAGCAGAAATTGATGAACTTGATAATCCTGAGAAGATGAGAGTGGTATGGCAGCGGGACATGCCGGAGGTAGAGTCAAGCAATATCCTCCAAGAGGAATACTTGAACGAGCTGGAAGGGGTGGCAAGCGAGGTCGGGTGGGAAGTCATGCGACGCTTGATGGTAGAGCAATGGCGCTTGGCAGACAAAGTGTTGGTAGAGCGTTATCGTGAAGAACAAGCGGGGGATATCAGGTGACGGATATGAGCCAGGCTATTGGTAATGACATGGTCCATGTTCTCAGTGGAGAGCACTGGCCGGAAAAGCCTCACTCGATGACCTTTGGGTCAAGCTCTGGCTTTACATACACTCAGATCATCACTCCTATCCCGTTGATTACCCGATGCTCGTTGCCGTTGTGCCGCCCGACCAGCTCGATCTCAAATGAGCTGTCTTTGTCCAACACCGGGTCGTCAAGAACCAGATATCCGTGCAGTGTCCGCAGCACTTCGTCCTTCACGTTTTTCCATATCAGGCGCACTGTTATCTTTTCCGTTTCCAGATAGCGTTTGGCCGCATCATGACTGATGTAATCTATGTGGTCGGCGAAATATGTCAGTGTGTGGTTTCTGCGCTACCGGCAGAAATTGACAGTAAATAGTCGTGTTACTGTGTTCGTGCCTTCGAGCGTAGATTGTGACCTGCTTTTCGCGTAAGTCGCAAACTGTTGCGTGGAGTAGACAGGATGTCAATAATTGATTATTATCTGTGGAATTAATCTCTAGTGTTCCGAGGCCTAAGTAAACCCTTAGTTATGGCTTGCCATGGAACACTTAAACAGTTGGTCAAGAAGCGCATTCTAACTCTGGGTCTATTTAGGCCCAACTGTACTAGTACTTTGCGGCGGAAATCTGTATCCGGTCGGGGAGTGCAGCGCAAAGTACTTTATACGGTTGGGAAGATTGCCTTAATCTGGCGACGAACTTATGCCCAACTGTACTAGATGGGTGGAAGAAGGGACTGAAAAGACAACAATGTATATTCTCGGGATCTCCTGTTACTATCACGACTCTGCTGCTTGCATCTTGAAGGATGGTGAGCTGGTTGCTGCGGCGGCTGAAGAGCGCTTTTCCCGCAAGAAGCATGACTCGAGCTTCCCGAACCTGGCAATTGACTTTTGTTTGAAGACGGCAGGTATCACTGCTGACGATCTTGATTATGCGGTTTTCTACGAGAAGCCGCTCCTCAAGTTCGAGCGCATCCTACTCAGCAACCTCCAGACCTATCCCAAATCGATGGTGCTGTTCCGCGAGTCGATGATTACCTGGTTCAATGAGAAGCTGTGGATCAAGAGCCAGTTGCTGGACAAGCTCAAGATACCGGCCAATAAGCTGCTCTTTGCCGAACATCACATGTCACATGCCGCCAGCGCCATGTTTGCCTCGCCCTACGATGAGGCCGCCGTGTTGACCATCGATGGTGTCGGCGAGTGGACAACCGCCACTGTTGGTAAAGCTACTGCCAGCTGGAAGGGTAATGGCGAGAACAAGATTGACCTGTTCGGCGAGATGCGCTTTCCCCATTCGGTGGGTCTATTGTATTCGGCTTTTACCGCTTACCTGGGGTTCCGGGTCAACTCGGGTGAGTACAAGGTGATGGGCATGGCACCCTTCGGTGAGCCGCGCTATGTAGATAAAATCCACAAGCTGGTCAACATTGGCAGTGATGGCAGCTTCCATATGGATATGGATTATTTCTCTTACCATCATTCGGCCACGCGGACCTACAATCGCAAGTTCGTGGACTTATTTGGGCCGGAGCGTGTGAAAGAGAGTCCTTTCTTTACCTCCAAGACCCACCCCGACCGTGCCGGAGAGGCGGCCACGCGTGAAAACGAGCGCTTTGCCGACATCGCTGCCAGCATCCAGGCCGTGACTGAAGAAGTCATGATCAAAATGGCCAACCATGCTTACGAGCGTACCGGTTCCAAGCGGCTGGTAATGGCCGGAGGTGTGGCGCTCAACAGCGTAGGCAATGGGCGTATCCTCGATGAGACGCCCTTCGAAGAGATGTACATTCAGCCGGAGGCCGGTGACGCGGGCGGCGCGCTCGGCGCAGCCCTGTATGCCTACCATATCTTGCTCGGCCAGCCGCGCAAGTTCATCATGGAGAATGCCTACTATGGGCAGGAGTTCTCTACGGCTGAGGTCAAGTCTTTCCTTGACAAGGAAGGCATCAAGTACGAGTATGTCGAGGACGAGGATAAGCTGCTCGACCGGACGGCGGAAACCATCGCTGACGGCAATGTGGTAGGCTGGTATCAAGGACGCTTCGAGTGGGGACCGCGTGCGCTGGGCAATCGTTCAATCCTGGCCGACCCACGCCGCGCGGAGATGAAGGAGATCGTCAACCTGAAGATCAAGTTCCGCGAGCCGTTTCGCCCCTTTGCTCCGGTGGTCACCGAGGAATGTGCTGGTGAGTTCTTTGAGATGGGTAAGTATGAAGGACAATCCACACCGCGCTTCATGTTGGTGGTACGTCCAATCCCAGAAGATAAGCAGGAGGTCATTCCTGCCGTGACGCACGTCAACGGCGGCGGACGCCTGCAATCGGTGCGCCGGGAGGACAATCCCTGGTACTACGGGCTGATCGAGCGTTTTGGCCAGGCTACCGGAGTGCCCGTATTGCTCAACACCAGCTATAATTTGCGCGGCGAGCCGATTGTTACCTCGCCTGAGAATGCCTTCAACACCTTCCAGAAGGGGGCATTGGAGTTGTTGGTAATGGATCGGTTTATGGTATGGGCAGATAGCAAATAGCTGATGACTGTAGTCGTTTCAGCAGGCTCATCGTTTATCCTTAAAATTCATCACTTTCTTAGGTTTGACTAAGCTAAGTGATAACCTAACAGATTGCAGGACAGGAGTTTCTGATATGGCTCAATTCTTTAAAAACATGTTCAACAACCTGGGAATTGTTGGGGAGTTCCTCAGTTTCCTATGGGCGCGACGGCTGTGGTGGCTGATCCCGATGGTGGTCGTGCTGCTGCTGTTCGGCTTCTTGCTGATCTTCGCCTCTGCTTCGGGTATCGGGCCATTCATCTACACACTGTTTTAGGATTGCTGCACATTCGTGCACAGCCAGAGCCAACCTCACAGGTTTTGAAAACCTGTGAGGTAAATGCTCAGCTATCTGCAATTCCTGGTTTGAACTGATGTGTCAAAAACGCGTCCATAAAAAGCTGTTTCACCGCAGAGAGAGACCGAAGGTCGTGGCAGAGAACGCAGAGCAACAACATAAGATTTTCCGGGATGGGTCATGACTCTGTGACGTACGAGAGAGTTATTTGAAAACTGATTGTTCACTCAATACCGCACTAAACGTATGTACGCGCTCAATGATTCTTGCTTACACGGGAATGACACTTGAGCACATAATTCGGTGACTATGTCGAAATAAAAACGAGGCTAACCGGTATAAAGCAGCCTCGCATAACTGTTCTCTTGTGGAGTAAGTACGCCGGATTTCTGGCAGTTCTTTATTCTGCCTCAACCTTGTATAAGGCAAAGTCGATCTCTTCGGGTACTTCGAGAGCAACTTCTCCGCAGTTGGGACAGACACCATCCTCACTCTCGAAGCGCAGGC
This sequence comes from Anaerolineae bacterium, assembly GCA_016927375.1. Lineage (GTDB taxonomy): Bacteria > Chloroflexota > Anaerolineae > Aggregatilineales > UBA3940 > JAFGMS01. Next base: position 4,089 of record JAFGMS010000404.1, on the reverse strand, counting down.
CACAACAGTTCCAACAGATGTAGCGAGAACCAGCAGGCAGCACGATTGCCTCCACACCCTCAGCGGGCGTGTCACGGCTGGCCTCGGCAAACAGTGTCAACACCTGATCTTCCGCTATACCCCCGTAAGATAGAAGATGTACTTTTTGTAGATGCCCCTTGGCTTCAGCAACAGCCTGAGCAATGATGGCCCGCATGCGTTCAAGTTGGTTAACGACCACAATACTCTCCAACAACAGATGTGTGTGACACTAAGCATATCGGAGCACAAAGTCTTAAGCAATGGGGGTTTATCCGACTTCACAAAGAAGTCGTTCTGTAGCAACAGCTGCTTCTGCCCATTCATCAGACATGATATCCAACCAGCTTCGATGCTACAGCAGTGTAGCACAGTCACAAGCGGACAGCCAAGCTTCCCGTAGAGCGCGAGGCTCCATAGTCTTTTTATAACTCCACCACGCTTCCATTCTCACTGTTTTTCGATTATACTATAGATAACGACAGGTTAGCGGAGCGGAGGTCCTATTGAACGTTCCTTCGTCCACAACCACATAGTAGGATGTATTACCAAAACGGTCGTTAGTGACGACCGGCGCGAAGGCACAGCTAATCACTAAGACCCGCGCGATTGCGGGTAGAAAGCTGATGTCAGGCGCCATCCAACATCACATTGTTCTTCCAGAAGAAAGCACAGCCGGACGCTGTGCTTTCCCTTCTTAAGATGGGGGATAGAGTGGCAGGGGCTTGGAGGTTGGGGAAAAGGACAGCTTCGAACCCTGAAATACCTCAAGGCAGGCTGTCCGATGATCCAACCTCTTGTTGAGTGGTTTGACCATCAGGCAATGAACACCCAGCATCAATTCAACATATCTTTGCCAATACGGTCATCCCCGCGTACGCAGAAGAGCACCGGTGTTGAGGTAAAATACCCAGATAGTAAAGTTTCATAGGAAGGAATCTATACGCTACCATCATGGACTGCCCACCATCTCGGCAGCAGCCTTTTCCTCCTGCCAAGCCAGTTCTGCCAGCACCGGCAGATGATCCGATCCGGCATGTGGTCCCACCCAGGCTCGTAGTGCTTTGAACTGCCCGGTATACAGGACATAGTCCAACCGGACCAGCGGGATAGCCCGCTCAAACGGATAGCCATAGCCTTTGCGCGACGGGAAGGTTGGCCCAAAGCCAAATCCTGCGGCACGGTAAGCATCGCCCAAGCCCGATTGGGTGAGAATGACATAGGCCTGGCTCTGATCAGTCGCGTTCAGGTCGCCAAGCAGCAGAGCCGGCCCGTCAGCGATCATCTCGGTATATATCTGTGCATCGCTAACAGCACGGGATCGGTAAAAATGGCGCCAATCAGGGCTCCAACCCGGCGGAGGCGGGTGGACAACCAGCACTTGCAGATGCCGTCCCTGGACATCGAGAGTGACAGCTAAGTTGGGCATCGTTTTGGGATCGCCATAGAATACCGCTTCGTCTACAACGGGGTAGCGACTCAGCAATGCAACCCCGTTGACGGATTCCCCCGCTGCATAGATGGTCTGGTAAGGATATACAGCCACCATGTCATTTCGCATCGATGCGGCTTGAGAGGCTGTGACTTCCTGGAAGCCAACCACATCGGCACCCGACTCCAGCACTATGCGGGCAATATCCTCTGGTGATGTATTCGTACCTCCATCCCCTAGATTGTAGGTCATTGCCGTCAGCCGCAGACATCTCTCGGCGGAGTTGCATACCGGGGCAGGTCTGGGAATCAGCAACCCACCAAACAACCAAACAAAGGCCAGCGCCGGCAGGCTGAACAGAGCCGCCCTCCGCCATCGGCGAAGAATCAACATCACAGATAGGGATACCAGATTGGCCAACAGCGCCAGGTGCAAGAAGTTGCTGAACAGCGCCACCGGCCACAAACGGAATCCGGTAGTTAGTCGCAAAAGGAAGTAGAGGATCAGCCCCAGTGCATAGAGATCGGCGCAAGCCAGCAACAACATACCAATACAGCGCAGCAGCCTATGTAGCAATAAATAGGTGGGGGATGGGCGAGATTCGTCGTACAATATAGACCTCCGTTCAATATATAGAATAAACACCATTGGAGCTACCTAATAGGACATGTTCATAAACAAAACATCACCAATAGCTGGACACTTACATGTACCTATGTTACACAGTACCATCCAATGAATCCTCACTGGCCTCTGCCATACAGGCAGGGAGAACAGCTAAGATGTAACGTTCTCACAGAAACGGAGAATTCTCTACTTTTACATTTGCCGCTATACTATCCCTATCTGATGCCATCATCCGGCTGAGTGAGAAGAATAATGCCAAAGCATGACACCAAACTGCATCACATTCACCAAGCGCTGGAAGCATTACAGCAGGGCGAATTTGACTACCAACTAGACAGCATAGACTTACCTGACGGTGTTATTGCAGCCTTTGAAGAGCTCACCGCCAGCCTCAATGATTTGACACAAGAGATCGTCTCCGCATGCCAGAGCATCGGCATAGCACAAAATGAGTCTGGTACCCTTTGGGAAGATCTTAAAAGGCAGGTGCGAGACATCGTCGCGCACAACCAGACCATGCAATCAGAGCTGATCCAGATCTCCGCTGAGGCGGGCAGGGTGCAAAGCAGCCTGGCCGAACGTCGCCGGCAGCTTTACATGGTCATTTCTTCAATGCCCAACATGTTGATCATCCTCGACCAGGATAACCTGATCAAGTCTCTCTTTGTCCCGCCCGGATTTCCACTGAAGCTACATGGGGATTTATTGGATACTCATGTTCCGATGTGGGACATCCTCCCGGCGCGTCTGGCTGAGGAGGTCGAGGGTGCTATGTGGGCTACTCGCAACGCCAGCCAGAATGCAAGCTTTGAATATTCTGAGGAGGCTGAAGATCAAACCCTCTACTTTGAGGTAAAAACATCCCCGGTTATTGACTCCACAGATAACCTCGTAGTGATCAACAATATCACAGAGCGGCGGCGCCAAGAAAAACGTTTGATGCAGATGAAAGACGACTTCATCTCTTATGCCTCACATGAGATCAGGACACCAATTTATGCTATCAAAGGCTTCCTGGATCTAATCATCTCCGGTAAAGTAGAAGATCCGGATGTTCGGCAGGATTTCTTGCAGCGAGTAGCCAATGGTGTCGAGCGTCTCTCGGCATTAGCATCTGACCTGCTCGATTCCAGCCGCATACAAAGTGGCCAGATGCGCGTCTCTTGCCAGGAAATGGATATTCGCGATCTCATCAGAGAAAGCGTCGACTCGCTCCAGGGTCTGGCACATCTAAAGGAGTTGGAGATCGTTTACAGCCTACCCTCCGAACCCTTGATTGCCCCTGCTGACAAGCTGCGGCTGCACCAGGTGATGATCAATCTACTCCAGAATGCCATGCACTATTCGCAGCCAGGCCAAAAGGTCAAAGTCGGAGCAACCAGCTCAGAAGGAGGTGTCATGGTCACAGTGAGTGATCAGGGAGTCGGGATACCTCCTCAAGATATGCCTCATGTATTCGAGAAGTTCTTCCGAGTAGATGGCGAGAGCAACAAAACGACTGCCGGGAGCGGTCTTGGGTTGTATATCTCCAGATCCATTATTGAACTACATGGCGGCCAAATCGGGGTAAGCAGCGAGCCCGGCAAGGGCTGCACGTTCTACTTTGTGCTGCCCACTCCACAAAAATGAGCAGTCTGGCAGCGCTAGTAGACTTTATCGGGAATAGCTAAATTGCGCATAAAACAGCGCGGATTTTACGCATAGAGTTCTTATTACCGAGAGAGTCGAGATGGTTGATGACTCTGTGATGTGCGAGGGAGTTATTTGAAAACTGATTACTTTGACAATGTCAAGTTTTCCTGAGCAACCGGAATGGGCAGGAGAGGCTCCTTGTGCTTCAGAACGAAGGATCGACGAAGGAGCGACGGATCTGGAACGAGGAGCGCCTCTTTGGGCATAACAACATCGAGAGGTTACTCAAGTTGTTGTGTGATTGACGACCGAAGGTCGTTTGGATTGAATGATTGACGATTGAAAAACAGATTGTTGCAACGACCAGGCAATTATCCAAT
>JAFGMS010000403.1 GCA_016927375.1 Anaerolineae bacterium | reverse complement strand
AGTGGGATTGGTGTATCCCGGTATACTGGTACACTGAGGATACATCATTCCCCTCCTTTCAGACAAGTATTGATAACAATACATAGGAGAGCTACGAATGATGGCTTCTCAGATCGCACCTGCTGCGATGTTTTCTACATCCCCTATACAAACAAGGCGGATCGCCTCACCCTTTCCGGCTTTGGGCTTCCCCTACCTCATTACCCCGGCCGGTGATATCCGGGTGGAAAGGTAGGCGGCCATGGACTCGACGACATCGAAGGGCTTTTCCAGGCCGACCACCACCCCTACCCCCGACGAGCTGTTCGACGTCTGGCTCCCCCAGCTGTCCGGCAGCGAGCTGAAGGTCCTGCTGTACATCGTGCGGCGCACGCTGGGCTTCAAGAAGGACGCCGACACCATCTCCATCTCGCAGATCTGCAACGGCATCACGACGCGGGATGGCCGGGTGCTCGACCAGGGCACCGGCCTGTCACGCAACACCGCCATCCAGGCCATCAAGGGGCTGACGGAGAAGGGCCTGGTGCGCGTCGAGCGGGGACAGGACGAGCGGGGCATCCACGAGACCAACACCTACCGGCTTTGCTTCCGGGGGGACGATGACGACCAAACCGACACAGTTGATGGGACAACGCCATCCCCCGATCAGGGTAGTGCAAAAAGTGAACCGGGGGTAGTGCGGAAATCTAACTACGGTAGTGCAAAAAACGATCCAGGGGTAGTGCAAAAATCGAACCCACAACAAACAGATACACAACAAACAGACCAACAAGAAACAGAACCACCACTACCACCAGCAGAGGAAGCTCCGCCTGAGACGGAAACGGCTGGTGCTGGTGGTGGGGATATTTCTCTGCCTTCTGACCCGATCTCTCCGGAAGGTGAAGACTCTCTCCCGGACGAGCAGGAGGAGGCCTGCCGGCTGCTGGTGGCCTTTGGCGTGTGGGAGAAGCCGGCCCGCCGGCTGGTCACATCGCTGAGACTAACACCGGAGCTTGTCCAGCACGCCTGCGCGGCGCTGGAGGCCGAGAGCGCGCAGGGAAAGCCCATCAACAACCCCGGCGCTATCCTGTGCCACCGGCTGCTGCAGGGCTGGGTTCCACCTGAGCCGGAGCCGCCGCCGGAGGAGGATATCACAGGCACAGAAGAGGAGCAATTCGCCCTGATGCCGCGGGTTGAGCGTATGCCGCTGCCGCCCATCGTCGACAGGCATGGGCGGGAGCACGAGGCCTACGCCTGGTTTGCTTCGCTGATGGGGGAGGTGCAACTGTGCATGCCCCGCGAGACCTTCGATGCCTGGCTGCGCGGGGCGGTGCTGGAGGATGTCAACCGCCAGGAAGGCGAGGCGACGCGGCTGACCATCCGGCTGGCCAACCGGTTTGCCTACGAGTGGGTCAGCCAACGGCTGCACACCGCTATCCAGCGGATGGTCGACGCCATGCTGGGCTGCCCTGCCGAGATCATCTACACCGCCCCGGAACTGGAAGAAGCCGAGCGGAATGTTATCTAGTATTTCGCGTCCCAAGTAAACCCATAGATAGCGACAAACGCGAAGTACTCAGCTTACACGAGAAAGGGAAAATGCACTGATGAGCAACAACACGATTACCATTGGCCTGGACCTGGGATACGGGCTCACCAAAGCAGTGGCCAGCAACGGCAGGCAGGTATGCTTCGAGTCGCGGGTGGCGCCCGCCGAGTTCATCCGCTTCCAGGCTGACCTGGGCGCGCAGGTGGCAGCCAACGGCCTGACGCTGCACGATCCGCAGGAAGGCCCGCTGTTCGTGGGCGAGCTGGCCAGCAAGCAGGGACGCCCCGGCGCGGTGCGCAGCCCGCGCGACCGCAACCGGGTGACCGATCCCATCACCACCCACCTGGCCGGTGCCGCCTTCGCCATGCTGCTGCCGGGCGCCGAATGGGCCAGAGTGCGGCTGGTAACGGGTTTGCCGGTGGCTTACTACCGCGATGCCCACCAGCTCCAGCAGCACCTGATGGGCAGGCACGAGATCCTGCTGGATGGCCGCAGCCTGACCGTTGAGGTGGAGGACGTGCTGGTCGTGCCGCAGCCCTTCGGGGCGCTGCTCACGCTGATCCTCGACGAGCGGGGGATGATGATCACCTCAGCCCTGGATCTGATCGAGGGCCGGGTCGGTGTGCTGGACGTTGGGACATTCACCACCGATCTAATCCTGGTCGAGGGCCTGGAGTACATCGAGGCACGCTCCAGCTCCATCGAGGTAAGGGTAGCCACCGCCGTGGAGATGGTGCGCAAGGTGCTGTTGGACGACTACCGGGTGAGCTACGAGCAGCACGAGCTGGAGCAGGCCCTGCGGCGCGGCTGGCTAGTCATCGACGGGAAGAAGGAGAAGCTGAACGGACTGGCCAGCGAGCGGCTCGACCCGATTGCCCGCTCCATCGAGGCACAGGCGCGAACGCTGTGGAACGTCAGCACGCTGAGCGCGCTGGTGCTGGCCGGGGGCGGGTCGCTGGCCCTCAAGCCCTGGCTGGAGCCGTGCTTCGTACAGGCCATCTATGCACCCGACGCGGCCATGGCCAACGCGGCGGGGTTCCTGCGATATGGTCTCCGGCAGTGGGGCGCAGCCTGAAAACAACAAGCTGTCTGACTAGGTCAGACAGGAAACGCCGATCTTGTCAGACTAGGTCAGACCAGTCTGACTAGGTCTGACAAGATCCAACCAGATGATGCCAGTTTTGTCTGACTAGGTCAGACAAAGGAGAGAACAATGAAGCGCCGAAGTACTTATCGACTGACTGTGAGGCTGGATATCGAGCGTGATGCGGACCTGATAGCCTGGCTGGGCGGGGTAACTCCCGGCAGCCGCAGCGCACTGATACGTGACACGCTGCGGGCAGGGCTGCGACAGCCTAGCCGCTGGGAGCCGGTGGACATCGAGGAGATGCGGCGCGTGGTGGCCGAGGAGCTGGGCAAGGCGCTGGCCGGGAGGCCGGTGACAGGCAGTGCGGCAGCGCCGCCCACGGAGGACATCGAGAAGAAATACGGGGCAAAGCTGGATCGGATGCTGGGTGGGCTGGCGGGATCCAACTCCAACGCATATGAGACAGATGATCACGAACAATGAACTACTCTGGAGCAGACTTGATCTGCCACCACCGATATTGGTTCACAGGTACAAGCCAACTACATCGATCTTGCCAATATGCTTCACCTCGATGAGGAACATCGTTTCTCCTTTCTCCCGAACTGACCTACAATGAAGGCGCAGGGAAGCAATCCCTGCGCCACAATATATGAGCAGCCGCGAAACGACATGGAACATTACCAGTCACATAGTTGGCAGGCGATGGCCTGCATACTTGAACTCCAAAAATGTGACATGTTTTCCACACTAGGTTGCGGGTTACAAAGATTCGATGTTGTTCATGCGGCCTGCTACCTATAGCCAGTTACGTTGCAGGTGTCAATCTAGTACTTGTTAGGCGGCTTTGCGTGCGAACTACAGGAGTAAGCAGTGTGGCAACTCTTCATCTGATGGTCGGACTTCCTTGTTCGGGGAAAACAACACTTGCACAAAAGCTTGAGTTTGAGCATTCAGCACTTCGACTGACAACCGACGAATGGCATGTGCGTCTCTTTGGTCAAGATGCAGAAGAGCCAGAGCATGACGCCAGACATAATCTAATCGAGACCATGCTTTGGAATATCGCAAGCAGGGCGCTGGCATTGGGAACGAATGTAATCCTCGATTTCGGTTTCTGGGCACGAGAGGAACGCGAAGACTACCGATTGCGCGCAAAGCAGCTTGGGGCCAGTAGCGAAGTACACTTCCTAGATGTGTCGAAGGATGAGCTGATGCGACGGCTTGCCATAAGGAATTCGCAGCCTTCGCAGGAAGCTTTCCATATTCCAGAAGAGATGATGAAGTCATGGATCGAGTTCTTCCAAAGACCAACGCTCGATGAGCTTGAGCGCAGAGAATAAAGGTGTAAAACCAAAGAAAGCCGCGTGCAGTCCGACACCGGGCGTTAGGCCGTCGACGGAGAGAATCATGGACACACGGAAGTTCTACTACATCACTCACCGTGAACATGTGGTATGCAATCCTACGAGCGAGGAGAAACTGACGCGTCTCGTGGAACTCCTGCGCCTCCCGACTGACGCGCAGGTGGTTGACATTGCGTGTGGAAAGGGCGAATTCCTGGTTCGTTTGGCCGAAGCCTATGGCGCTTGTGGTGTCGGCATCGACATTTCCCCTTTCTTTGTCGCCGAAGCACAGAGAAGGCTCCAGGCGCGGGCATCGAGTGCAGGCATCACCTTCACTGAAATGAATGGTTCGGATTTCAAGCCAGACAAGCCGCACAGCCTAGATCTGGCGTCATGTATCGGTGCAAGCTGGGTCTTTGGGGGGCACGCTGATACTCTCGACGTGCTGATCAGCATGGTGAAGCCCGGCGGCTGGGTGATCGTGGGAGAGCCATACTGGCTGCAGGAGCCGCCCGAGGACTACCTGGAGGCATCCGAGGTTGCGAGAGATGACTTCGGGAGCCACTTCTCGAATGCAGAATCTGGAGAGCAGCGAGGATTGGACCTTGTTCACACCATCGTGAGCAGCAAGGACGACTGGGATAGGTACGAAGGCCTGCAGTGGTACGCGACCGACGAGTACGCTCGCAACCATCCGGATGATTCGGACTTGGCGGAGGTGGTCGAGCGAGTGAGCAAGGCGAGGGCAACATATCTGCGTTGGGGGCGCGACACGCTTGGTTGGGCGATCTACATGTTTAGACTGCGCCCTGCTCGGTTCCCGAGTGGGACGTCACTGGATTGCTCGAGGGCTGTGATGTCATGAGCGGCCTAACAAGTGCGTCCTAAGAAATCCTTGCGATTTCTTGGGTGCGGGAATGGGGCTCGCACCAGGGGTGATTGCAGCTGGCACCACTTCGCGGTCTGGTATCGACGCGCAAACCGTTAGCTGTCGCCAGATACATTAGTAGTGGCGGAGGCGGAGCAAGACAGCCCAATGAACTCTCGCGCTGATGCAATCGCAATGCTGGAGCGGCTGGGGGCACCCGATCATCTGCTCCAGCATGTTTCTCTGGTCGGTGAGGCTCTGGAGGAACTGCTCGCCGGCCTTTCCGAACTGGGGATCTCGCCTGATGTGGAGACCGTGTGCATCGGTGTCGTTCTTCATCACGCAGGCAAAATCCTTTATCCTAACGAGCTCGTAGGTCCTGGCAGCGAACATGAGGCTGCAGGCGAAGCGTTGTTGCTACGCCATGGAGTAGCGCCTCATCTCGCCCGGATCTGTCGCTCACACGCACAGTGGCGGGACATGGATGTATCACTGGAGGAATTGCTCGTGGGATTGGCCGATAGGTTGTGGAAAGGCAAGCGAGCGACCGATCTCGAAGAGCGCGTAGTCGATGTGCTTAGCCGAAAGCTTGGTCGAGACCGTTGGGAGTTATACATCCAGGCGGACGATCTGTTCGAGCGCGTTGCGTCTCGTGGAGTTGAACGTCTTGCAAGGAGCATGAGCGTAGGCGGGAGTGCCAGCTAACAAGCGCGGCTCAACTGACGTGCTGGTGTCAGCCTGCTTTCAGTACAGTAAGTGATGTTATGACAACTTCAACAAGAGACTTGTCACAGCTGCCAGATATTGATCGCCTGAAAGCTCTAATGCAGTCACTGGCACTGCTTGATGTTATTCTCTCGCCGGACCTGGCGAACCGCTACTACTCATTCGACGCACATTGGGCTACGGACGAAGCTATGGCTTCGATGCGTAATGGTTCAGGGGATGAGTTGTTCGCGCTGTTCACTCCGACTGGGGCCATCGTGAAGGGTTTTGCCCACGAGGCCCCAATGAGCCCATATTCCAAGAACCCTCCAACCATTTGGCCTGGTGTCCTGGATAGTGTGCCAACAACATTTGCCGATTTCATGAACCAGCCAGCGTTTTTGCTGTCGGACACAACTTTCTGTATCTGGCGCACCTATGGCGATATAGCCTGGCAGCGAGGCGATATCGAGTTTCCAAAGGGGAAAGACCCAGATGGTTCAGCAGACCTACTGGCCATGTTAGCAGGAGATCCACGAACTTACCAGGTTTGGGCTGAAGATTACTATGAGCGACTGGTAAGGCTATCAGCAATTACTCACATCTATGAGCATCAACCACTTACGGAAGAAGTGGTTACTGAGCTAAATCCTGGTCTATCTGTACAAGAACTGGCACAAGACATTCAAGAATATCGCATATCCTCAAGAGAGCGCAGGCTAATAAGCGCACGCAAGCCGATGCCATTCCTCGGCCTGGTACTGGCGTGCATTTGGTACTGCCACAGCAACAGGAACTTGACTTGAAATGCACAATCAAAATGATATCTATGACAAACTCCGACCGCCGCAGCCTACACCAGTCGATGAGATTTGTGGATGTTCTGGACAAAAGGCGATCAAACTAATGAGCACCTTTGGCTTTAACCCTATTCATTGTCTCGACTGTAATCTTGAAGTTCCGCCGGAGCGCATAGGCTTAGGCGCTGATCTCGCAGAGGCCACAGCCTTCTGGTCTCAGGTTTTCAGAGCAATAGACCGTCTCTGGATTGATGGAGACTACGAAGACTGGGCGGGGCAAGAGTTATCAAATATCGAGAGCTCTGTCAATAAACGAGGAAAGAAGATTGCGGAAGCACTTAATAGCCTACGCAGGTGCTATTACTGGTACCATCAAGACCAGTCAGTCGATTTCTTCAAGCCAATCACGAGTTGTCCTCTATGTGGCAAGGGGCTGTCGAAATATACCAATGGCATTTTTCTGCAAGGAATTTGCGAAGATTGCAGTATCGTTACAGTCGGAGAATAGATATTCCACCGTAACATAAGCAACCTGACAAGCACACCTAGTCCAACGCCGCTCCGCAGCCGGGTATCGGGGCGAAATTGGTTATATGCTATGTAGCATACTTCGGTTTGTGTTTCTTTTGCCTGTCCTTGCGAGCCTTGCCTGGCGGCTCAACCAGCTCAAACGCTGTGCCATATTTCCGGATGACTTGTTCTCTCAACTCCTGATGCTTGTCTTCAGGCGTCAGGAAAGCAGTCTCCGAGCGCTCCCAGTCCCGATCACGGATCATGTCTCGATCCAACTTGGCGTTGCAGCGCCTGCATAATCCCAGATCGTTGACGACTGCTGGCAAATCGCACGCGACGCAGACTTTTCCCACCTGTTCAGGCGGCCATCCCTCAAATTCCTCGAAGTCATCCGAATCATCAAACGCCGGCACGTTATCCCTCTTAGTTTTCGTGCTTCCGGAGTTGCCCACCATCGCCCTTCCTAATCTATTCCGGGATGGAATTGTTCCTTACCCCACTTCTTGCGATTCTGCTCCAGGTTGGGTCGAGCTATCCACTCTACCGGCGGCGTGGTCCGGCGGCGCAGTTCTTCCGGCACGATGGTGCGCATCGTCTCGGATGCCAGGTCAAGCGCCCTGTCCCATTCATCATGAGCCACCTCGATGATGATGGCATCGTGGATGTCAAGTGCCACCCGCGACCGCAGCCCTTCTGCGTCATAGATCTCCGAAACACGCACGATGGCTCGCTTGAGCATCTCGCCCACGCCGCCCTGGCACAGGTAGTTCCAGGCCACAAATGGCGTACCGAGCGCAATCGGACGCCCCGACCACAACTTCAATCCGGAAGTCTCCTGCACCTTGCGCTCAGCCAGCGCCCTCATGCGAGTAAGCTCTGGAAAGGCAGTATCCTTGGCCTTCAGCAAAGCGCGCGCTTCCTCCGTCGAGATGTCCAGACTCTTACCCAGGCTTCTGGCTCCCATCCCATACAACGTGCCATAGCTGATGCGCTTGGACATCGCCCGCAGATGCTTGCGCTCAGGCGAATCGGCTTGTTCCCAGACCTCCCCAAAGTAACGCACCGCCATTGCTGAGTGGAAGTCCTCAGTCCGGCAGGCCGCCGCCAGGTTGTCATCCCCGGAGATGAGCGCTGCCATGACGTTCTCGGCATTGGAGTAGTCGATCTCCACTAAAGTGAAGCCCTCATCGCCAATGGCTACCCCGGCCATGTCCGGCATCTTCCAGTTCTGCATGGCCGGGGCACTCGATGAGCGCCGGCCGGTATCGGTGGCGATGGTGATCAGGCTGTGCGCCCGGCCATCCAGGTAGGCATGCTCGACCAGCGATGCCAGGATCGACAGCTGCCAGTCGGCGCGGGAATAGGCCGCCAGGTCCATCAGTCCCTCGGCGTATGGGCTGCCTTCCTCGACGTACGACTCGATGACCGCCGCCCGGGCGCTCAGGTCGTCCAGCGTAACACGCGGCGCCGTCTGCTGAGAGAGGCGCTTGTAGCCGGCCCAGGTGAAAACCCAACGCTCGCTGGGATCCCATTCGGGGATGGGGATGCCCTTGGTCTGGTAGACATACTTCACCCGCGCCTTGGGGCTGTCGGGGTTGGGGAGACCATCCTCTGCCAGCCGGGCGGCAAGCACATCTTTCTCTTTGATGAGCGCCTCCTGCCGCTGCTCGATGGTGGGCAGGTTCAGCCGGATGCCCTGCGCTGCCATCCGGCAGTACTGGTGCATCGCCCGGCACTCCCAGTCGACCAGCTCGGGATCACTAGAGAGTGTCATCTGCTTCTCGTAGATGGCCAGCGACAGCCGGGCATCTTCCTCTGCATAGGCGATGGCGGCCGCTTTGGGCAGCTCATGCAATCTGCCTCGCTGGTCCTTCATCTCCTCCTGTTGTTCGGAATAGGTGATGCCCAGCGCATCGGCCACGTCCAGCAGCCGGTAGCGTGTACGGACTGCCGGGTGCAGCAGCCGGGCCATGGTCATCGTGTCCCAGATGCGATGGGGGATGAGGCCACCAGTGAGCTTGCTCAGTTGGCGGATATCGAAGACTGCGTTATGGGCAACGATGGTGGCAGGACTCTTGAACAGATCGGAGAGAAAGGTTTGGGCAGGTGGCTCGAAGGGCGCCGCCAGCGCGGTCGACTTCAGCTCATCCTCTTCGCGCCAGGCCAGCGCGATGACGGTGATCGGCGCCGGGTAGCTCAGGCCGAAATCATTCCGCGGCCCCCAGCCTGGCCAACGGGTCTCAGTCTCGATGTCGACAGCAACGACCGCTGCCTGGGAACATCGCTCCAAGGCTTCCTGATCGACCGGAAAGCGCTCAACAAAGAGTGGAAGCTGCATGTGATTTCAACCGACCTCAACCTATATAACCAAGCACATCGCCAACCCCATTCCAAAAGAACTTTCAGCTTATGATCGAGACTACCTGATGATGGATTGTACATCAGAAACCTGGGAGGTACTGATGCTGGGTAGCCGCAGCGCACTCATCCGCGACACGCTGCGAGTGGAGCTGCGGCAGCCGGCCCGCTGGGAGCCGGTAGACATCGACGAGATGCGCCGCGTGGTGGCCGAGGAGCTGGCCAGGGCGCTCGCAGGGAGGCAGATGGTGGGCAGCACGGCGGCGCCCGTGGAGGATATCGAGGGGAAATACGGGGCGAAGCTGGATCGGATGCTAGGTGGGCTGGCCAGACCCAACTCCAACGCGCATGAGACAGACGATCACGAACAATGAACTATTCTGGAGCAAACTCGAGCTGCTACCAGCGATATTGGTTCACTGGTAAAAACCAACTGCATCGATCTTGCCAACATGCTTCACCCCGATGAAGAACATCGTTTCTCTTTTCTCCTGAACGGGCATAAAATGAAGGCGCAGGGGTTGGCTCCCTGCGCCACAAGATAGATGAGCGACCGTGAAGTGATGCTCCTCATCGCCAGTCACATGGTCGGCGGGCAATAGCCCGCATGTTGACTTCTGATAATGACATGGTCTTGCATATTGGTTGCGGGTTGCACGGATTCGACATTGTCCTTGCGGCCTGCCATCTATAGCAGGTTTGTTGCAGGTGCCGATCTAGTACATAGTTGGGCGGCCTTGAGTAATCGGATGAATTGGAGGAAGGGGAAAAGTGAATACCTTGATCTTATAGGAATTTCCTTTTTTGACCCGGTCTACGTTTAAGTTTCCGAGCTGTGAAAAGTAGTTCACAGTCTACAGTT
>JAFGMS010000047.1 GCA_016927375.1 Anaerolineae bacterium | reverse complement strand
TTACAGGTAGGATTCAATGCATTCGGCCGTGCCACAAGACGGTCCATCACAGCAATGCCCGAGGAGCCTTTCATCTGAGATGAAACACACCCCAATGATTATGGTGCGTACGGGCACAAATTACCCTCCGGATTTGAGGCAGAATGCCTCGTGCGCCCGTTGGCAGATATGCGCTGCATATTCTAACGCATTAGCAGGCTGTTTCGTCACGATTTGTCAGGATCTTCTATTGGGGTGATTGCGCGATGTCAGCTTGCGGATCATTTGTGTTGCAGTACCTTGTGTCAAAAATACGGTGCATTTCGTTGGAGTAGAGCAGACCATATAAGCTGCAATGACTGCCATCAACCATGTATTGAGACACAACTTTGATGAAACTCTGTGTATCAAAGTTGCGATGCCTACTTCTTGGGTTTCAAGGCATCGTAGAAGCGATGTGGCACAGAGTGTCCAGGGTTATTGGACGACAGGATCTCTTCGTAGCGCTTCCAGGCAGCCTGGGCCAGCTCGCGGGAGTGCGCGGTGATAGCAGCCTCGTCCAGAGTAAGCAGGCGGCGATCTTGCATCAGCACCCGCCCAGCACAGATGGTAGTGGTGACCATCGATGCCTCAAAGCCGAACAGGATATGCCAGGGCAGGTTGCCGGCCGAGAGCGGCGTGGTAGGGTGATAATCGACCAAGATAATGTCGGCAGCAGCGCCAGGCGATAGATATCCGGGAGGCGCATCGGGGAAGAAGGTTTTGGCAAGGTCAGCATTGTTGTGTACGGCCATTTTGACGATGTCCGTGCCGTTGGCCCGGCGCGGATCGCGGTGCCAGGCTTTGTGAAGCAGGTAGGCAGCTTTCCACTCGGCCCACATGTTGTTGCTGAAGCCGTCGTTGCCAAGGCCGATGCGTAAATCTGCGCGCAGCATCCCGTCGATGTCTCCAACGCCTACCCCGTTGTTCATGTTGGAGCGCGGCTGGTGAGTGAGCCAAGTGCCGGCCTCACGCAGAAGCTCGGCTTCTTTCATATCGATGTGCACACAGTGAGCGGCGATGGTCTTCTCGCCCAGGAGGCCCGCCTTGCGCAGGCGCTCGACCACCCGCATGCCGTATTTGTCCAGGCTGTCGTATTCGTCAGATTGGTGCTCGGCGATGTGAAGGTGAAAGCCGGCCCGGAGGTCTTTTACCGCCTCGACGCAGGCGGCCAGCGTCTCCTCGGAGATGGTCAGCGAGGCATGCAACCCGAATGAGGCAGCAATGTTGGGGCGTTGGCCGGCTTCCTTGAGAAAGCGGACATTCTCATCGATGGCGGCTTGAGCGGCGGCCGGCCCGTAGCGATCGGTTGTCTCGTAGCTTAGCACGGCGCGCAGACCAGCCTCGGTGACTGCGTCGGCGATGAGATTTAGCGAGCCGGAGAGTGCGTTGGGGCTGGCATGATGGTCGAACAGGGTGGTTGTGCCGTGCTTGATGGCATCGATCAGACAGACCAGGGCGCTGGACCGGACATCCTCTGGCGTAAGAGCGGTATCGAGCGGCCACCACAATCGCCCAAGTATTTCCTGAAAGCCGCTTGGCGCCGGTGGTGGGATGGCCATGCCGCGAGCAAAGGCTCCATAGAAGTGGGTGTGAGCGCAGATGTTGCCGGGCATGATCAGTTGACCGTGGGCGTCAATGCGCTTAGCTTGTGGGTAACGTGTCTCAAGCTCAGTGCTTGAGCCTACTTCGATCATCCGAGCGCCCTCAACGTAGACGGCGCCCTGCTCCAGCAGGTCGGCACCAGGCTCCCAGGTTACGACGGTTCCGTTAGTGATCAGCATAGTTTACCTCTTTTTTGATGCGGTCTGGGCGAGCTGCTCGGATTGCATCAGCGGGCCGCCGTGCTCGCGGATAGCAGCCCGGATGGCATCGATGCTCTGGGGAACGTCGGCCGCCAGCCTGAGCGCCTTCGGTGGGCGGTTAGCGCTGGCCGACAACATAACGGTGCCGCTCTTGCAGGGGATCAACAAATCGACGATATGCTTTCCCTCACCCTCCTGAACTTCGACTGCGCGCTCGGTGTGGATGCGCATGCCCTTGAGTGTGTGGTAGATCTGCTCGATGAGAACATTGTCATCGCGGAAAAGATCATTGATCTCGTGGGCAGCCATGAAGCGCTCCCAGCTGGTCTGGATGAAGGTGATGCGCCGCCAGCGCAGGCTGGGGATCGGGGGCTGCTTCTGTTTGAGCGGCCCGAGCTGGAGCTTGTAGTAGCGTTCTTGTGCGCGCGGGTGGTTGGGCTGGTCGGGAAAGAGGTCAATGCGCCGGACCATCTCATGACCGGTGCGCCGCGCGTAGAAGTGGATGGCCCAGCGCAGATCTTCGGGGAACTTGGTGGTGAAATAGAAGGCAACGTATTCAGCGTGGATGCCCTTGGGAGCGTGCTTGGCCGGCACCCGGTACCAATGCTGGTCACGCGCGATGTCGAAGTCACGCGGGTCGGGCATCACACCAACTAAGACGCGGTCTTCTGGGTACATGGCGTTTTCCTAAGCGGACAGCTATCAGCAAGCCAGTAATCAGCCTACGACGGTGAGAACTAATCACCGATCGCAAAACTAAAGACTATACTTCATGCTGTACCCGAGATGGCATGTGATTTTACTTCTCGATCCAGCCGATCTCCTAACCTGTCCTCTGCTACATCCAGGTCATAGTCTACCTGTAGCCCCAGCCAAAACTGGGGTGAGTTGCCGAAATAGCGTGCCAGGCGCAATGCGGTATCGGCGGTTATACTGCGCCTGCCAAGCACGATCTCGTTGATGCGCCGGGGAGGGACGCCAATGTCGATAGCCAGGCGGTTTTGGCTCATCTCTAAAGGCTTCAGGAATTCCTCCAACAGTACCTCGCCGGGATGGATGGGCAACAATTTCTTGGACATAACTGCACCTTGTGCCTAATGATAATCGACGATTTCAACCTGGTAGGCATCGCTTTCTTGCCACTCGAAGCATACCCGCCACTGGTCATTGATCCGGATGCTGTACTGTCCTTCTCGACTTCCGCTGAGTTTTTCCAATCTGTTGGCAGGAGGGATGCGCAAATCGTTGATGGAGGTGGCATTGTTGATCATACGAAGCTTGCGCAAAGCAACCTGCTGTATGTCAGTCAGCCTTCGTGAGGGCTGCCGCCGGTAAATCTTCTCAGTTTCAGAATCCTTGAAAGACTTGATCACAATCCGAGTGTATAACGCGAGGCGTTAAGCGTCAAGCGTTACCGGCCTTGTTGAACATTGCCTGTATCACCTCGACGGTGATGGCGTTTAAGAACATCTCCGGCTATCATTTCCGCGCTTCGAGAATACGCTTGTCAATCTCCTTCACCATCTCTTGATGCTGATGCCACCAGTTCGGATCGCGCTGGGCGTCCAGCTCTTCGATGGTCTTGCCCTGCTGCTCGACCCAGGTGTAGTACTTCAGATTGTGCCACCGCTCGCGGGCCAGTTGATCGCCCTCCTGGACGTAGTCGAGCCTCTGCCCAAGGAAAGTGCTCTCCATGCGCCCGGTGGCCATCGGCTCATCCATCTTGCCCTCGGCACTCTCCAGCCAATCCATGACGGAGTGGTAGCGGTCGATGGCGTCGGTGCAGATGGTAATGATGACGTCATTTGACCCCAGATTGTAGAATTTAGCCGTTTTGATGGCACCCAGAACGTTGCAGATGCCGGAGATGCCGAAAATCCGGCTCATTGTGGTGATGTCGGCTGAGAGAACGCTGTAGCGTTTCTCCAGCGTCTTTTGCCCAACCGGATCGACGAGCAGGGCCAGACCGCGCAAACAGGACATGTCATCGATGCACATGATGGCATCCATGTTCATCACATTATGTATCCATGTTGCGTGCTTGTCGCCAATGCCCTCTATGCGGTGCTCGCCATAACCATTGCTGTAAAGCGTCGGGCACTGAATGGGCTCCAGTCCGACGATTTTGAGCCCAGGCCACAACTGCTTGAGGCAATCGCCGGCCGCGATGGTACCACCAGACCCCATTGCTGATACATAGGCCGAGAGATGTCCGCTCCCAACACCGCGCTGCTTGAGGATGTCAGCCAATTCCGCAATGGTGTTACCGGTGACGTAATAGTGGAAGCGGTAATTTCCCATCACCTCGAACTGGTTAAGCACCCGTACATTCGGATCGGCACGCCGCAGCTCCCATGTCTTATCATAAATCTCTTTGACGTTGCTTTCAGAACCCGGTGTAGCAATGATCCTGGCTCCATACCCTTCGATTATCTCAAACCGCTCCCGGCTCATATTCTCAGGCAGCACGACGATGCTGTCAAAGTTCATCCGGCATCCGACAAAAGCGCCGCCGATGCCGTAGTTCCCGGTTGAAGGCCAGACCAATGTGTGCGTGCTGGGATCGACTTCGCCAAACAGCTCTTTTTCGATTAGAACGGAATAGGTTGCGCCAACTTTATGGCTGCCGGTTGGAAAATGCGTGCTGTGCAAGACAACGATAGGGGTATCAATGCCGGTCAATTCGCGGGGCAGCACATAATACTGGATTTTGTTGCTGTGGTCTTTCCAGGTGATGTTGAACAGGTTGATCGGATCCAGGGGATCTTCATCCATCAAACGAAGTGCGCGTGCTCGCACTTCAGGAGCGATTTTCTCTGGATACAGCATTTCCTCAAATGTTGGACCAGTGACGATTTGCTTTGTTCCCATGAATCACCTCATGTGGCTATGCTAAAGCAACATCACCCAGCTCGTCAGCCGGGTGATCAAAAATCATCTCTCTTCCTTTTTCTTCTGTGGGGTATGGAAGCGCACCTTTGGCAGGGTTGCCGTCGAAGCGCCCGGAATGTCATCCAGCAGTTGCCGCTCCATGTGGCGCATCTCGTCATAGGCGGCGTCTCGGTTGGTGGATGCTTCACGGTAGGCTTCCATATCCTTTGGATTCAAGTCTTGTGTTCGGCGCCCCTTGAGCAGCTGCTTGACCTTTTCATCCCACTCACGATACCTATTTAGCGCGGCTTTATGTTGTGATAGTAAGTCGTTTACCTGGTTGCTTTCACCCATTTCTTTCCTCTCCTGCTTCCTTTTATTTTTCTCTTGCATCCATGCGAGTTCCGGCGTGTGGCTCTCGCTCTATTCCCAGCGTGTCCCTGACGATATAAAGAGGCCGACCTCTGACTTCATTATAGATGCGACCCAGATATTCACCAATGATTCCAAGAGAGATCAATTGGACACTCCCAAGAAAGAGCACCGTGATCAGTGTTGTTGCCTGCCCTTCCAGGGGTTCGGCATCGGTGAAAGCGCGGAGATAGATGACCACCAGTATTGCCACTGCGCTCAAAGCTGCGATGGCGAATCCCAGGTAGGTTGCCAGCTGGAGTGGGAAGTGCGAGAACCCTGTGATCCCATCCCAGGCAAAGCGGAGCATTTTCCGTAGAGGATACTTAGTGCTGCCAGCATAACGCTTGTGACGCACATATTCCACGCCTGCCTGGCGGAAACCTACCCAGCTGACCATTCCACGCAAGAAGCGATGCTTTTCCCTCATACCATCAACAACATCCACCACGCGCCTGTCCATCAGGCGGAAGTCTCCGGTATCGAGTGGAATATCAACGTCGGTGATGCGGTATAGAATGCGATAGAAGAGCGAGGCAGTGGTGAGCTTGAACCAGCTTTCCCCTTCCCTTTCAGCCCGTACGGCATAGACGACATCGTATCCTTCGCGCCATTTTTCGATCAGATCAGGAAGCACTTCTGGCGGATCCTGAAGATCGGCGTCGATCAGGATGATAGCCTCTCCGCTCGCATAATCCATCCCGGCTGTGACGGCCATCGGGTGCCCGAAGTTGCGCGAGAAGTGAACGATGCGAATATGAAGAGTGTCTTGTTCATACACTTCCCGCAATATCTCTGAGGAGCCATCGGTGCTGCCATCATTAACCAGCACCAATTCCCACGGCTCACCGACTGTTTCCATCACTGCGTGAACACGGCGATACAACTCGCGAATGTTCCCGGCTTCATTGTAAATGGGTGCAACAATTGAAATCATTGGATTGTTGGACATAGGACTCACCGACTAGGTAAGGATTTACGCTCATATCCATTATTTTACCGCTTCATGCAC
Source organism: Anaerolineae bacterium (assembly GCA_016927375.1). GTDB lineage: Bacteria > Chloroflexota > Anaerolineae > Aggregatilineales > UBA3940 > JAFGMS01. The sequence goes on along the minus strand of JAFGMS010000047.1, from coordinate 6,872 downwards.
TAAAGGGCAGTAGAAGATAGATGTTGTTAAGACGATGGGCAGTATGCCTGAACAGTTGAGATAAATAGAGGAAGGGGTGTGATGATGTACCAAAGAGCATCTGGGAGTTCTTCTGAACGAGCTTCAAAAGACCGGTATGTGCGTGCAACGAGTCAAGTGGGTTGTACACGAGTGGGAGTATCAGGCCCAATTGGTTGGCTGTCTTCAGCCTGGACACACAGGAACACTTCTCTCTTGTGCGGGCCGGCCAGCCTTGGGCAAAAGCCCGAACAAATGCCCACGCGACCGCGGGATGGCCGCGCTGATCGCCCCTGAACTGCTGGTTGAGATCGAAGTTCAGGCTATATCAAAGGCGTCAGGTGGCAATGTGGCCTCCAAGTCGACACCGGACCGCACGCGGCTGCGTTCAGCGATGAGGATGCGCTCGATGGCGGCAATGGTATCGGCAAGGCGATCTTCTTGATTGAAGACAATGTAATCAAACTCCCTGGCAGCGCGGATTTGCTCGCGGGCGGTCTGCATGCGGTGGGATAGGGCTTCAGCATCCATATGATCGTCAGGACGCTCATGGATGCGCTCAATCAGGCTGAGCGGTGGCGCGGTGACAAATATGGCAACACAATCCGGGCAGCGCTCTTTGAGCAGGCGCATACCATAGATATCGACTTCAGCCACCACGATGTGCTTCTCCGACGGTATACCCTCGAAGATATCAGCGGGCATGCTATAAAGGTCTCCCAGACCATAGACATCATGCCCTACGGTGCCGGCATCAGCTTCCATCAGTTTACCGTCGAGTGCCAGCGCACGGAATTCATCCGGCGAGACGAAGTGGTATTGTTCGTCAGGAACCTCATTACGGCGCCGCTGGCGGGTTGTATAAGTACGAACCCGGTCCAAATAGCGGGGATTGTTTGTCAGGAGCCTCTTAATGATGGTATTCTTACCCACACCGGATGGTCCTGCCAATACAAAAAGCAGCCGGGGAAGAGAACCTTGTGTTTGTAAGACGATACGCTCGGCATCGGTTAGATTGTCATCCATGATGTAAACCTCACGTGCGGGGCTCCGGTCAAACGTCAGCGCGAAAATTATACCACTACCTGATCAACTTAACCGAACCACCATACAGGAGAGTTCGTAAACATGAAAGTTGTCATTCCCATGGCAGGGTACGGGAAAAGGCTCCGTCCTCATACCTACAGCCGTCCTAAACCGTTGATCAATGTTGCCGGCCAACCACTGGTCAAGCACGTGATCGACTCGCTGGAAGGACTGGATGTCGATGAGTATATCTTCGTGGTCGGCTATCTGGGCGCTCAAATCGAGGAATATATCTCGGCGAATTGTGACGTTAAAGCCTCTTTTGTTACCCAGCACGAGATGGTTGGTCAGGCACATGCAGTTTACCTGGCGCGCGACCTCCTGGAAGGGCCTACCATCGTTCTCTTTGCCGACACTTTATTTAAAGCCGATCTGGACCCGATCAAGCGAGCTGGGAACGCCGATGCGCTTGTTTACGTCAAAGAGGTCGACGATCCCCGCCGCTTCGGTGTGGTTGCTCTCGATGATGAGGGGCGAGTGACCCGTTTTATCGAGAAACCGGACAGCATGGATATCAGACAGGCGGTGATCGGTTTCTATTACGTGAGTGATGCCGCTCGTCTCATGGGCGCCATAGAGACACAGATGGAACGCAAGCAGATGACCAAGGGCGAATTCTTCATCGCCGATGCATTTCAGATCATGATCGATGAAGGCGCCATATTCCGTACCCAGCCGGTTGATGTCTGGTTGGATTGCGGCAAGCCGGAGACGGTCCTGGAGACCAATCGCTATTTGCTGGCTAACGGCCTCGACAACAGTGACCAGCTCACAGGAAACAGTGTGACCGTTATCCCACCGGTAAACATTCACCCGGATGCCGTCTTTGATCACGCCATCATCGGCCCGTATGCTACGGTTGCTGCTGATTGCCAGGTCAGTTATAGTATCATCCGCAACTCGATTATCGATACCGGTGCAGTGGTTGAATATGCGCTCCTTGACCGGTCGCTGATCGGACGCGATGCCCGTGTTGTAGGACAATACAGCGCCCTAAATGTCGGCGACGAGTCCTCCATCGTGGGTTTTAGCTAACTTGGAGCAATAACATGCGTGATTTCGTTTCAGCCCGCGTCAAAAGCATCCCCCCTTCCGGCATTCGTCGTTTCTTCGATATTGCCGCAACGATGGATGACGTGATTTCTCTGGGTGTTGGCGAACCAGACTTTGTTACTCCTAAGCCGCTGGTAGAGGCCGGCATTCGCTCGTTTCACGAAGGCCATACCCATTACACATCAAACTCGGGCATTTTGGAGCTTCGCCAGGCATTATCAGAGCATCTGAAACGGCTCTATGGTGTCAGCTATGATCCGGAAGAAGAGATCGTCATCACCGTCGGTGTCTCTGAAGCCCTGTATCTGGCAATGACAGCCATTCTCGACCCTGGCGATGAAGTGATCGTTCCGGAGCCGTGTTTTGTGTCTTACACGCCAGAAGTAACTCTGGCAGGTGGCGTGGCCAGGATCATTCCAACCTATGTCAAAGACGATTTCCAGGTAACCGAGCCGATCGTCGAAGCGGCTATTACCGAGCGGACAAAGGCCATCCTGATTGGTTACCCCAATAACCCGACAGGTGCTGTCATGTCACGCGAGCGCATGCTGGAGATCGCTGCGCTGGCCGAGAAGCACGATTTGCTGGTCATCTCTGATGAAATCTACGATCAACTGGTGTATGGTGTAGAGCATATCTGTTTTGCCACCCTGCCAGGTATGCAAAAGCGAACGATAACGCTGGGCGGTTTCTCGAAAGACTATGCCATGACCGGTTGGCGGCTCGGCTACGCCGCGGCTCCTGCTGAGCTGCTGGGTGCCATGCGGAAGATCCACCAATACACCATCATGTCAGCCTCGACTACAGCCCAGATCGCAGGTATGGCTGCACTGGAGAAGGGCCAGCCCTATGTTGAGGAAATGCGCAGCGAATATGATCGCCGCCGGCGTCTGATCGTGAGTGGACTGAACCAGCTTGGGCTTAAAACCTTCGAGCCACGTGGTGCTTTCTATGCCTTTCCCTCAATTGCCGCGTCCGGGATGACCGATGGGGACTTCGCAGAGAAGTTGCTTACTGAAGAACAGGTGGCGGTGGTACCGGGTAGCGCTTTCGGAAACAGCGGGGCCGGATTTGTTCGCTGTTGTTACGCTACAGCTTACGACAAGATTGAAGAGGCCCTGGAGCGCATCGAGCGGTTTATGCGGCGCCACGGTTAGCCGAGCTACGGATTTGGCAGTCAGGATTACTGATAAAGATCCATCAGGCTCTCAACCGGCAGGACAATTTGACCCTCTAGCACGTCCCCCAACGCAACTACGTTTTGCGGCTCCCGCTCCACCACAAAAGCCGTGTACGCGGCTGTCAAGGCATCTAGCATATTGTGAGTCAAGATGTTCTTGCGGCCGATCCGGCCTGTCTTGATACGGTGGCGCGTCCACTCCTCCAGATGCGGCATTGGATCCGGCACCTCGATGCCCTCCTCAAACAAAACCAACTGGCGCTGTAACAATCCCTCTATGCTTGATTTGGAATAAGGGCGCTTTCCGATCAGCGCCGTGAATGTAGCGTAGGGATAAGTCTCCAGCATTCGTCGTGAACCAACTCGAGGGTATTCTACATAGTCCGCCTTGCGCAAACCCTCATAGAGCTGCCAGCCCATTTGCATCCACTTAGAGGCCTGTTCGGGATCTTTGGGTGTAGTAGAGACCGTGATTTTACGCTTGCGAAGCTCGTACTCGCAAACGCGGAAAGCGCTGAAATTAGCCCGCTTGGGGTCAAGACCAAGGCGGTGCCGATAATCCGGATCTTCCAACAGCCCTTTAGCAGGGGCTATGGGAGCATCAACCGCACAAACTGCTGCCGGATAGCTTGCTGCAATCTTCACCAGTTCTTCGATGGAAGCCCTGCCTCGCTTCGCGATCTTGAGATGCTCGTCTAAGACAGCATACGCACTGAGACGTGCGGCTGTAGGATCAATACCAATATAAACGGATGATTCTGTCATAGCCTGACTCCACCCTCTGACTGTGATGTACCGTCCATTTAATCTCCCAGATGCTTGAACATCCTGAATAGAATAGTCGGGTGTGTCGTAAACCCCATCTCTGTAAGCAGAGGAAGAGCAGCATCATGGTGTCCACTGCTTCCCAGCCTGAGGATAACCGTCTTCATCTGGTCTGCATCCCTGCTTAGAACAGCTTCAACTGCTTCTAAGACATGGGGGTTTCCCCACCAGTCTGGCTCACAGGCAAGATAAAGGTTGGGGCAGATACGCGATCCGTGCCGGTTAAGGTAAGCCACCGGTTGATCGCCAATGCTTACCAGCCACTCTCTCCCAGGCCAGTGATGGGGATCATGCTGCAACTGCTGGGCGAGGACCGGCACTGTCCAACCATCACCGGCAGCCAGATCGGATGCAGAGAAATGACAGTAGGCCTGATAGGCCAACGGCCCAAAGATGGGGCGTAAATAAACTCTCCGGCCATCTTCAGATTTAAACTTCCTCCTCCCGTTGAGATGCATAACACGCCAGTGGGCACGTTGGTATCCCTGCCCTTCGTACAGATGCAAGGCGGCTTCGTTCTTGCCGGTGACTGTCAGGCCCATCCATTGGCGGTGCAGCTCACGGGCCTGCCTTTCGGCGAATGCTAACAGTGCCCTTGCAATACCCTGCTTGCGCCAGGCAGGCTTCGTTGCCAACGTCTCGATGTAAAGCATCTGCTTCCAACCCCGTATGTACAGCCAGCCGACCAGCTCCTCATTCACGAATGCCCCGTAGCCCGACGTCACCAGATGATAGTAAAAGGGTAAGGCAAAATAGCGGGCTAATATCCTCAAAAACTTTGATTGCCCCAGCCACTTTTGGTAGCCGGCGTCATGTTCCAGCATCGACGCCATCAAAGCACCTACCGACTCGTATGTCTGCCAGAATGGCAGGGGACAAATGGCCAGGTTAGATACAGCAGTGCGTTTGGAAGACAATTCTCAATTCCCCAGCGGTCGACTTTATGAATGCTCTCAGTATACCACAGAGCCTTACAAGCGCACCCTGGATGACCTCAATGGATGACATTTCCTAAAAGCATTGTACAATCTGTGGTGATATTACCCCGATTTTTCGACCTAAGGAGGAAGATCAATGCACAAGCAGCAATGTTGGGGTTTTCTGTCGTCGATACTTGCTATGATGGCTCTCGTCTTCGCGGCTTGCAGCGGTCCCGACATGATAACAACCGAACAGGAATCCGGCACTGGGGGAATGGTTTCAACAGACGTACAGGGCAAACTATTCGTAGGTGAGCTAGAGCCACCATCCATCGGCTATGCCGCGATGTTTGTCCATGCCGATAACAGTGTGGACTTTCTGGCTGTGGACGCTAACGACCCAGCAGCTTCTCGTTACATGTCGGGATCATTGAATGGTCAGCGGTTGAGTATAAATGACGAATTTGGGAAGGCGAGAGGATTAGGGCGGCCTGAAGGTCCTGGATTTGCGGTCAATCTCGCTTTTCCTAAGGGGAATGTGAGAACCCTGATGTCGGAATCTGAGACCGGCCTTCTGTTTGTCGGTGAATACAGCGGTAAGGTGGCAGCGCTACTTGTACTGGAAGATGGCTCTGTACATGGCATTGCCGTGGTCGAGGATGGAGAAAACCCTGTTCTTGAGCATCTGTGCGTAGAGACGGACATCACAGATACCGTCGATACTGTTACTGCTCAGACCTGTGATTCCGGCAAAGATGTCCTGCTGACACGGGTTATTGAATAGTTCCTCTCTCGCGTTACGGGCACGTACATATGTGGTTCTGCCGCGAAGAATTACGGCGCCAAGACCGCACCAACCACATCAGGATGACCTGTCAGAAAGGCCTGACTGGTCATCTGTTTCTTGCCTGCCGGCTGCACTGTCTGTAGAAAGTACACACCTTCGCCCGTCTGGACAGCCAAACGATCTTCTTCCATCACTACCGTTCCACATGGCTCTCCGTAAGATCTCTGAGGATCGGGCGTTCCTTTGACAACCTTTATCAGCTTGTCATCCAGAAAGGTAAAAGTCCCCGGCCAGGGATCGAAGGCGCGCACTTGGCGATCGATTTCCTTAGCTGTCTGCGACCAGTCGATCTGCCCTTCGGCTTTCTTGAGTGATGGCGCCAGTGTTACTCCTTTTTCCGGCTGCGGCTGGGGAGACAGCTCGCCGGCCAGATAGCTGGGCAAAGTAGCGATCAGCACCTCCGCACCCAATATAGCCAACCTGTCATGCAGAGTCGCTCCCGTTTCGTCATCCTTGATAGGGATTGCCATCTGCCTCAGAATGGGACCGGTATCAAGCCCGGCGTCCATCTTCATGATCGTGATACCCGTCTCTTTATCTCCAGCCCAGATGGCATACTGGATTGGGGCAGCTCCCCGCCAACGAGGCAGCAGTGAAGCATGGATGTTGATGCACCCATGTGGGGCAAGATCGAGTACAGGCTGGCGCAGAATTTGACCGAAGGCTGCCACGACCATAATGTCCGGCGACCAGGATCGTAGATGCTCAACAGCGGCAGGCTCGCGAAGAGTGGGCGGCTGAAAGATGGGTAATCGCAAGCGCTCAGCATGTTGCTTGACTGCCGATGCGAGAACGCGGCGCCCACGGCCTGCCGGTCGATCTGGCTGGGTTACAACACCGACCACTTCCAAATCAGGATGACCGATAAGGGCTTGCAAGACGGGCACAGCAAAATCCGGTGTACCGAGAAACACGGTTCGAGCCATGACATACTACTCCTTTG
>JAFGMS010000402.1 GCA_016927375.1 Anaerolineae bacterium | reverse complement strand
CTTCTGTGAACATGGTTCTTAATCCTTTCCTTGTGAGTTTGGATTGTTATACCATGTTCACCTCTTATTGTGAATAGACTCTATTGACGATTGAAAAACGCTTGTTGAGACGGTTAGGGGCTCACTCATCGTCTCTTGGCTTGCTGCGCTTCTACGAGTCATGATCGACACACTCATCACTTGTCACTCATTTCTCCAGCGAACGTAAATCGGATACTTGAACGTAAGGAACGTAAGCAAGGTAAGGCAAAAAAGGAAATTCCTATAGGATCAAGTTTTCCTGAGCAACCAGAATGGGCAGGAGAGGCTCCTTGTGCTTCAAAACGAAGGATCGACGAAGGAGCGACGGATCTGGAACGAAGAGTGCCTCTTTGGGCATAGCAACATCGAGAGGTTACTCAAGTTCACATTGCCAAATTACTCACTCAATACGGCACTAAACGTATCTGCGGGCTCAGCGTAACAGGTGGATTCCCGCTTTCGCGGGAATGACAGCGCCGAGAAGGGGTAAGACACCGAATATACGCGTTTTGCAAATAACTTGGCTCATTTTACATAACGGTGAACCATCCCGAAAGATTGGGGTGTCATGCAGCCAGATGTAGGTCAGATTGTTAATCCGACCATGCGGTACCCATTATCCATTTGAGGGTGTCCAAGTTCTCGACCACCTTTCCGTGTTGGACCCGAAACGTACAGGCTTATCGCCATGGAAGATACCCCCTGCAAATAGGGAGGTCTTAGAACGAAAATGACCGTCGAGATATCCGACCATAGAATACACAGCCAGCGAGGATCGCGCCCAACTATCGGTCTCTTGCTTAACTATATCAATAACAATACGGCTAAATATCAGACTATGATCTGGCATGGCATCGCCGCGGCAACCCGGGCAATGGATGTTAACCTGATCTGCTTTGTTGGCGGAACACTTAGTTCTCCCACTAACAGATTTGAGTTTCAGCGCAATGTGATTTACAGCTTTCCCAACCCGAGCAACGTGGACGGCCTGATCATTGTTGGGTCATTAGGTATCTCGATTCCCCTCGAAGATCTTAAAGATTTCCACCGTCAATACCATCCCTTACCAACAATTAGCTTCGACACGCAATTGGAGGGCATCCCCAGCGTATTGGCAGAAGATCGCAAGGGCTTGTACGATGCCATCACTCACCTGATTGAAGCTCACAGCTGTCGTCGTGTCGGATTCATTCAGGGACCGGAGAATGCTCCTGGAGCTGATGAGCGCTATCGTGCTTACACTGACGCTTTAGCAGATCACGACATCCCTCTTGATCCCAACTTGGTGGCCCCTGGTGATTTCTTACCCGAGTCTGGGACAGCAGCAATCGATCTTCTCCTCGAAGAACGGCAGCTCCGTCCTGGTACAGATTTACAAGCCATGGCGGCGGCAAACGACAATATGGCGTTAGCCGCCATGGAAGCGTTGCAGCAGCGGGGGGTCAGGGTACCTTATGATGTGGCCATAGTAGGGTTTGATGATATAGAGCACTGTGTGGCCGCTACACCTGCGTTGACCACAGTACGCCAGCCAATCGGTGAGATGGCAAGACTGGCCGTGGGAATGCTGCTAGCCTTAATGTCAGATGAGCAGGTACCCGACCTTGCAACACTCCCAACGAAACTGATGATACGCCAGTCTTGTGGCTGTTCCTACATGTCCCCCACACCGGCAGATGTAAGAAAGACACCATCAGGCAAACAGACGCTCACTCAGGTGCTGACTGCGCAGCACACACATGTTCTTGTCCAGCTTATGCAGGTAATCGATGCCCCTGTATCCGAGGTGCAGAGTAGCTTGAGCTGGTCAGAGCAACTGCTGGACACTTTCACCACCAGTCTGCAAAGCGAAGGACCAGCTGAAGCCTTCCTGTATACACTGGATGACATAATACGCCAGGCAGTAAGACAGGGGACCGACATTCACTCCTGGCATGAAATTGTCTCTATTCTCCGCCGACACACGCTCCCTTATCTTGAAGGCGAGACTCTGTCTCGGGCGATTGAGCTTTGGGAGCAGGCCTGGATACTTATTGGAGAAATGGCAACTTGTGTGCCAGCCCAACAGAGACTGCGAGCCGAGCAAAGAGCCAACATGCTGTATGATGCCAGCCAGGCACTTATCACCCAGCTTGATGTCATGACACTGATGGATGTGGCTGCACGCGAGCTGCCCAAGCTAGGTATTGGCCAATGCTATATTTCGTTATATGAAAACCCTGTAGAGCCAAACGAGCACTCCTGGCTCATCCTGGCTTACGATGAGAATGGCCGCCATAGCCTGGCCGATGGCATAAGGCGTTATCTTACCCGTGAGCTGGTGCCACGCGATCTGCTGCCCATAGATAAGAGCTACCATTTGTTGGTTGACTCACTCTACCTCGAAGAGGAACGTTTGGGATTTGTTGTCTTCGGTGTAGGCGCTTTGGATGGTGTTGCCTATACCATGTTACAAGCCCAGATCAGCGGCGCCTTAAAAGGAGTTTTTCTTCTCCAAAGCCGCAAGCAGATTGAACAAGAGCTGGTACGTTCCAACCAAGAGCTCGAACAATTTGCGCTTGCCGCCTTCAATGGCCTTCAAGAGCCGCTACGAATGGTAAGTAATTACCTACAGCTTCTTGAGCGACGATACCAGGGCATGCTTGACTCGGATGCTGATGAATTCATCCAGTTTGCGGTGGATGGCGCATCCCGTATGCAAGGCTTAATCAGTGATCTGTTATCCTATGCGCGGGTTGAGACACAGGGCAAGGTTTGCAAACCAACGGATTGCAACAAGGTTCTAACTGATGCACTGACCAACCTGAAGATCGCTCTTGAGGAAAGCGAGGCTATCGTCATACACGATCCGCTGCCCACGCTGATGGCTGACGATGTACAGTTGGTGCAGTTGTTCCAGAACCTGCTCAGCAATGCCTTTAAATTCCGGAAGAAAGATACCCGGCCGGAAGTTCATGTTGGCGTGGAACAGACGGGAGGGTTTTGGCAGATCTCGGTGCGCGATAATGGTATCGGCATTGATTTAGAGGACTGTGGCCGTCTCTTTACGCTCTTTCAGCGCCTGCACAACCGGGAAGAGTATCCCGGGACCGGCATCGGACTGGCGATCTGCAAAAAGATTGTTGAATGCTATGGTGGGCGTATCTGGTTCGAATCGGAGGTGGGAAAGGGGACTACTTTCTACTTCACCTTGCCTATCATAGGAATCGGCTCAACTTGAGCGTTACCACCACTCCAGTCATTGGCAAATCAAATGTTGCAGGGGGACATACGGCGCAATATCCTAAGACTATATGACAGCTAAGAATCCCTCTTCTCCCAAGCGCCGCCACATTCACGTTGATGGCGTGGTGCAGGGCGTTGGTTTCCGCCCCTTCATCTACGGTCTGGCTGTACGATACCATCTGACCGGCTGGGTCCTCAATTCTTCGTCCGGTGTCGATGTCGAAGCCCAGGGCACACTGGAGGCACTCGACGCCTTCCAGGAGGCCATCACCAGCGAGGCGCCGCGCCTGGCCCGTATTGACCGGGTAACTGCTCACGTTATTCCCCCGGATGGGAACGGGGACGGGTTCACCATCCGTCACAGCTCGGCCGACGCGGGAACATCGCTTGTCTCGCCCGATGTGGCAACCTGTCCCGACTGCCTGGCGGAGATCTTCGACCCGGCCAACCGGCGCTATCGCTACCCGTTCACCAACTGCACCAACTGCGGTCCGCGCTATACCATCATCCAGGGCATGCCTTACGACCGCGCGATGACCAGCATGTGCTCCTTCGAGATGTGCCCGGCCTGCCATGCCGAGTATGAGGATCCGCGCAACCGCCGCTTTCACGCCCAGCCCAACGCCTGCCCGGTCTGCGGCCCACAGGTCGATTTCACAGTCACCTCCTCTTCCCTGATGGAGGGCAAAGGGCTAGCGGATGAGGTCGATACCCTGGCCCGTGCCGCGGCCATTCTCCGATCCGGTTACATCATCGCCATAAAAGGGCTGGGAGGCTTCCACCTGGCCTGCGATGCCACCAACAGCGCGGCCCTCGCCCGGCTGCGCGAGCGCAAAGCACGCCCTGATAAACCCTTCGCGGTGATGATGTCGACGCTTGATGAGGTACACCAACATTGCGAAGTCACCCCCGACGAAGCCGCCTTACTGACCAGCCCCGCTGCGCCGATCGTTCTCCTCTACCGGCGGGCTCAATCGCGCATTGCTCCCAATGTTGCTCCCGATAACCCCATGCTGGGTGTGATGCTGCCCTACACGCCGCTTCACCACATCCTGCTGCGCGATGTGGGCCGCCCGCTGGTGATGACCAGCGGCAACTTGAGCGACCTGCCGGTAATAGTCGATAATGATGAAGCGCTGGCGAAGCTCAGATCCATTGCCGACGCTTTCCTGCTGCACGACCGCCCCATCTACATGCGCTGCGACGATGCGGTGTGGTGGGTCGATCGCTTCGCCGGAGAGCATGATGCGGCACACCAGCCGCTGCGCCGCTCGCGCGGGGACGCCCCCTACCCGATCCGGCTGCCCTGGCACAGCCGGAAGCACATCCTGGCCGTTGGCGCGGAGATGAAGAACACCCTCTGCCTGCTGCGCGATGAGAACGCCTTCCTCAGCCAGCACATCGGCGAGATGAGCTCGCTCGAATCGCTGGACTATTTTCGCCGGACCCTCGATCACCTGAGCGGCCTGTTCAAGGTTATGCCGCAGATCATCGCCCATGACCTGCACCCCGGCTATCTCACTACCCGACTGGCTCACGATCTCAGTGAGGAGCGCGGGCTGCCGCTGGTGGCCGTTCAGCACCACCACGCGCATGTTGCTGCCTGTCTGGCTGAGCATGGCCGGACGGGGCCGGTCACCGGCATCACCTTTGATGGTACCGGCTACGGCCCCGATGGGACGATCTGGGGCGGCGAGGTTCTCGTCGCCGGCTTGAGCGACTACCGCCGCATCGCCCACCTGGAACAGCTGCCGCTGCCGGGCGGTGATGCGGCCATCCACCGGCCTTACCGCATCGCCTGGGGCTACCTGCTGGCAACACAGGGAGCAATTCCGGATCTGCCGGCCCTGGTGCGCTTTGCCGGACAGGAGCAGTCAATTGTTGAGCGGCAGATAGCCCAGAGCATCAACACGCCGCTGACATCCAGCGTTGGCCGGCTCTTCGATGCGGTATCGGCCATGCTGGGCATCTGCCCGGTGGCAACCTTCGAGGCGCAGGCGGCCATTGCCCTGGAGCTGGCCGCCCGAGAGGTCGACCTGAGGCAGGTATCGCCGTACCCATTTGCCATCGATGATACAGGTGTGATAAGGCTGGGCGATTTACTGGCCGCTATTGTCGCCGATGTGCAGAAAGGGCGTCCTGCCAATCACATCGCTGCCGCTTTTCACGTCACGGTCGCGCAGATGGTCATCCGCGCCGCCGAGCTAAGCCGGACCCAGACAGAGATCGATGTGGTGGCGCTCTCCGGCGGCGCCTTTCAGAACAGGCTGCTGCTGCGCCTGGCGCGCGAGGGGTTAAGATCGACAGGATTTGAAGTCCTCACTCACCAACAGACCCCTACCAACGACGGCGGTTTGAGCCTGGGCCAGGCAGTAGTGGCAATGCACCAGACGATTGTTTGATTGTCGATTGTTTGATTGACGATTGAACAATCGTTTGGGCACACGAACGACCTGTTACCAAGAAAACGTTATTTACCCCGTATGACAAGGTGCCCAAAAGTGTCCCGATACCTGACAAATCCGGCAAACAGCTCGCGGGAAGAAACAGTTTCTTTTAGCACTCTATCAACTTGTCCGTGTGCCCCAATCGTCAGATCAAGTGAACGTGTCGCCTGTAATCGAGGTACAATAGCGCTGGTTCATCTGGAGCAAGAAAGGCTCAAAGTCACATGTCCACTCAAACAACCCTGGTTACCGGCGGGGCAGGCTTTATCGGCAGCCATCTTGTCGATGCCCTGTTGGCGCGCGGCGAGCGCGTGATCTGCCTGGATAACTTTACCGACAATTACAGCCCGGAACGCAAGCGGGCCAATATCGTCAAGCACCTGGATCACCCCGATTACACCCTGGTGGTAGGCGACATCCGGGATCGCGGGCTTGTCAAGCAGGTCTTCGATAAACACCAACCCCAGCGCGTCGCTCATCTGGCGGCTCTGGCAGGCGTGCGAGCCTCAATTGGGCAGGCAACCCTCTACACTGAAGTGAACCTCCAGGGCTCGATCAACCTGATGGATGCTGCCCGGCATTTCGGCGTCGATAACTTCATCCAGGCATCGACGTCTTCTGTCTATGGCGCGACCGATCACATCCCCTTCCAGGAAAACCAGCCTACCGATCAGCCTCTGGCCCCTTACCCGGCCACCAAAAAGGCCTGCGAAGTCATGGCCCATGCTTACCACAACATGTTTGGGTTGAATATCACGGTGCTGCGCTTCTTCACCGTCTATGGGCCGCGCGTCCGCTCCGATATGATGGCCTACATGGTCATGGACAGCATCATCAAAGACGAGGAAATCATTGTTTATAACGAAGGCAGCCTGCATCGCGACTGGACTTATGTCGATGACATCATTCAGGGCGTCGTAGCAGCATTGGATAAGCCTTTTGGCTACGATGTATTCAACATTGGCCGGGGCGAGCCCGTCCGCCTGGGAGATTTCATCGACATCATCCAGGAGCTGGTCGGCAAGCCGGCACGCATCAAGCATGCACCTGCCCCGGCCAGCGAGCCGCCGATCACCTATGCCAGCATCGAGAAGGCCAGCCAGGTGTTTGGCTACCAACCCCACACCTCGATCCGCGAGGGCTTGGCCCATACCTGGAAGTGGTATCAGGAAATGGAAGCCAACAACAAAAGTAGCGATTAGAGGCTGGGGGTGATGGCCTTGGCACCGAAGCGAGGCAGGTCACCTGCGCCACCAGTGATATGGCACAACATTGCGATGCCATAAAGAAACATAGCGGTGAGCTAGAGGCGCGCCGCCTTGCAAACGAAGACCCCAAGTATTTCCAAAATCACGGGATGGTTCATTAAGTTGTGACAAAAGGCAAGAGATTTGTGGGCTACGCCAATGCAGAATAGCACACTTCTCTAGGACAGCATCCGGAATGCTTTGTGGGAGTGCTCTGTGGACCAGTGGATTCCCGCCTGCGCGGGAATGACATTCCGTCCCTCAAAATGCTCCT
>JAFGMS010000401.1 GCA_016927375.1 Anaerolineae bacterium | reverse complement strand
CCCATTCTGGTTGCTCAGGAAAACTTGACATTGTCAAAGTAATCAGTTTTCAAATAACTCCCTCGCACATCACAGAGTCATCAACCAGCTCGATTATACTCTTGCCAAGAGTACAGAATGATTACATACTATTCAATGAAAGCTTCGGAAAAGCCAATTAGAAGAGAAGTCAGGCTCAACCTGAATGGGGCGGGGAAGGAGCCTACAGGGCCAGAAGATCGTCACAAGCATGGGCTGGTGCTGCCCTTCATTGTTGCCGACAATCTCGTGCTTGACTCCTACCACGTAGAGCCTTTCTCGCGGCGCTTTTTCGTCAACCGTGAGGCTATCAAGAAAAATGCCGTTCGTCTGGTTGAGGAATTTGACATCCGTACACCCTCAATTGAGACTCTGGTAGATAACCTTTCCGGCGGCAACCAACAGAAGGCCGTCGTTACCAGAGAGCTCTCTCATACAACAGTCAAGCTGTTGATTGTCAACCAGCCCACCCGCGGGCTCGATGTTGGCTCAATCGAGTTTATACACAAGCGCATCGTCCAGGCACGAGACAACGGCGTGGCTGTCCTGCTGGTCTCGGCAGAGCTTGATGAGATCATGGGACTCTCGGATCGCATTGCGGTGATGTACAATGGGCGCATCGTCGCTACCATGCCTGCCAGGGACACCGATCGCAGCCAACTTGGCTGCTGATGGCAGGCGCTGAGATGGCGAGAGATTAGGGCTATTGTGGAGACGCACAGGCCCCATAGCAGGGTGGGTGTTCTGGAGTCTTTTACGCTTGCACTGCTGCCCAATCCGCAATAGCTATACAACATAGGTGTTTTTGACTCTTCACTCATTACTGCTTTCAAGGAGAAACGATGGAGGAGTACCATAAAGGACGGATCGAGGTCATCTGTGGCTGTATGTTCAGCGGCAAGTCGGAGGAGTTGATCCGGCGTGTCAGGAGAGCCCAGATCGCCCGCCAGAAGGTCGAAGTATTCAAGTCCAGCCTGGACAACCGGTATCAGGCAAACTGTGTCAACTCTCATAACCGCAGCTCAATTGCTGCTATCCCGGTTCAGTCTGCCGGCGAGATCATCAGGAACCTGAGTGGTGACGCCACCACGGTCGCTATCGATGAAGCACAGTTCTTTGGTAGTGAGCTGATCGAGCTGTGCTCACAATTGGCCGGGCGCGGTATTCGCGTTATCGTAGCCGGACTGGACCTTGATTTTCGTGGTGAACCTTTTGGACCAATCCCTGAGCTCGTGGCAAAGGCGGACTATGTCGATAAGCTGCAAGCAATTTGTTCCGTCTGCTTCAAAGATGCAACCCGGTCTCAGCGCCTGATCGATGGGCGGCCTGCCCAGTACGATGATCCGATTATCCTGGTTGGCGCACAAGAGTCTTACGAGCCACGATGCCGTCACTGTCATACTGTACCAGGCCATCCATACACAGCTGAGGACAAAGCGTCTGTTTCTCATCATACCACAGCCTGATGCATGTTTTTCCCATCTTGTTGAAAGTAAACGGCAAGTGTGAAGTGACAGAAAGGACATAGCTGTGGCGGACATCGACGAAAAAACTATCGGGGAGCTGGTAGCCCAAGCAAAGCAGAGCAGCAAACATGCCTATTCTCCTTACAGCAACTTCCCGGTTGGGGCGGCAGTTTTGACCACTGAGGGGAATATATTCACCGGCTGCAATGTCGAAAATGCTTCACTCGGGCTAACCATCTGCGCCGAACGCAACGCCATCTTTCATATGGTTGCGGAGGCACAGCGGCAAATTGTCGCGGTTGTTGTCTATACGCCCACGCCGACACCATCAGCCCCTTGTGGGGCCTGCCGGCAGGTCATCAACGAGTTTGGCCCAAGTGCACAGATCATCAGCGTCTGCGACGGCCCGGATGTGCTGCATATGCCACTCTCGGAGCTGCTGCCACACGCGTTTGGCCCAATCGATCTGGAATAACGAAGGGCGGAAATGCCAATAGTATGCTCCGGATCGCCTTGAAAGAGATGCTCCGGCTGCCACCGACCGAATAAACAGCGCCGAATACTCGTTGACACAGATGGATACCAGCAATATAGGGAGCACTCAATGTCTCAAGCAAAGCCTGCGCAGGCCATCAACACGAAGAGTACCGATTCTCACTGGAGAGCACTCTATAGAGCTGGAGGAATAGCTCCTCTTGTCACATTGGCCTTTTACCTGACCGAGGTATTTGCCATCATTTTGGGGGACATGTCTGGCGAACCGTTCCCGAGCACCGTAAACGATTGGTTCTCGCTGCTTCAGCGCAGCAGGCTCCTGGGAATCCTTTACCTCAATGCTCTGGATGTCTTTTCGATAGCACTTTTGGGCGTCATGTTCCTTGCACTCTATATAGCCCTTAAGCAGTATAACGAATCGTATATGGCTATTGCTGCATTTTTCTCTTTCCTGGGAGTAGGGATATTCGTCGCAACGCGCGCGGATATGGGAGCGGCAATGCTGACCCTCAGCGACAAATACGCGGCAGCAACAACAGATGCACAGATGGCCCAGCTCCTGGCAGCAGGAGAAGCGGTCAGCTCGTTGGTTCGCGCCACGCCTGAAACCATCGGATGGTTCCTGATGGCCATTGGCGGTTTGATTATCTCGCTTGTCATGCTGAACAGCGAGACCTTCAACAAACCAACTGCCTATGTGGGCATTCTGAGCGGTGTCGTGACGTTTGCCGTTCGCATTGTCCAGTTCATTGCTCCATCGATTGCAGGTGCTGCCGTATTTCCCAGCGCCTTCCCCTGGCTGTTATGGTGGCTGTTGGTGAGCTGGGGACTTTTCCGGCTCGGCAGGGATGCTTTGGCGCAGCAGTAAAGGACGAACCGTCCCACCATACAAGATTGGTTCTCGCTGCTTGAGTGCAACAGGTTCCTTGGGAACCTAAAACAATCTGGCTGGAGGACTCTGTCAGCTATCTCTCCTTGCCCGTTCTTGTCTCCAGATGGCGAGGGCCTCTTCATGCCGACCTTGTGCTTTCAAGCGTCTGATGTGCTTGCGAACGCTGCTGGAAATTTTGGCCTTTCTCTCACTTTGCTTGGCGGTGTTTTTCTTTTTCTCAACCATGTTTTTATTCCTCTCTAAAACTCGAAAAACCTATGATTATCGAGATGCATATCTACCTTATCGAATGTAACACATTTCCGGCCAAACTTCCCGTTTTCCCCTTTACGATTTACAATAGCCCTCCATCATAGCACTCCTTTACACGATTTTCGTTTCGATATCGCGACAAGCCTGGAAAACCATGACATTCGAAATACCCATTTCCCCTGAACCCGTTACATCCATCAATGATCGTAAGATTGCCAATACCGCCGGATATTATCTGGCTTTCATCGTCTTGGGCCTGGCAACGGCCGTGCTGGGGCCAACATTGACCGGCTTGGCGGCCCAGACGCACACCGAAATCGGCGCTATCAGCTTCTTGTTTACCACCAGCTCGCTCGGTTACTTGCTGGGCTCACTCATAGGCGGGCAGCTATACGACCGCATGCCTGGGCATCCACTCGTGGCAGGCATGCTCGTCGGGCTGGCAGCAACGCTGGCTCTCATACCTCTTGTACCCTGGTTGTTGGTATTGTCGCTGCTGACGATGCTGTTAGGCCTTGGTCAGGGGATCGTGGATGTGGGCTGCAACACCCTGTTGGTTTGGGTTCACCAGGACAAAGTAGCCCCCTATATGAATGGTCTGCACTTTTTCTTCGGGGTGGGGGCATCTGCGTCGCCCATTATCATCGCTCAGGCAATCAGTCTGAGCGGCGGCATTGCCTGGGGATATTGGATTTTGGCTCTGATGGCTGCTCCCATCTCATTGTGGCTGCTGCGCTTACCAAGTCCATCAGCGCGGACATTCACTCCGGAAGAGCGGGGTGCTCGGCGGCCCGACTACCGGCTGGTGGTGCTGGCAGCACTGCTCCTATTTCTCTATGTAGGCGCCGAGATAGCTTTTGGGGGCTGGATTTTTACCTATGCAGTGGCTCACAAGCTGGTCACCGAAACAGGGGGTGCTTACCTGACCTCGCTCTTTTGGGGGGCTTTTACGTTGGGGCGATTGGTATCGATACCTCTGGCTGCTCGCGTCCGTCCCCGCCTTATCCTATTGGGTGATCTGCTGGGCTGCCTGGTCAGCCTGGGAATTATCCTGGTTTGGGCCGAGTCAGCCGCAGCGCTGTGGATAGGAACAGTAGGCCTGGGCCTGGCCATGGCATCGGTCTTCCCTACGGTGATTAACCTGGCCGAACGGCGAATGAACCTCACGGCCCAAATCATGAGCTGGTTCTTTGTGGGAGGCAGCCTGGGCTCATCGCTCCTGCCCTGGTTGATTGGGCAGCTGTTCGAGGGGATCGGCCCACACGTCGTAATGATTGTTATTCTAGCTGACCTGGTGGTGATGCTGGGTGTCTTCCTCGTCACGATTTCATAT
>JAFGMS010000400.1 GCA_016927375.1 Anaerolineae bacterium | reverse complement strand
CTCCTTGAAAACTGTCTTTTGCCCTGGTTTTTATTGCCTTTTCTCACTTGTCTTCCTACCTCTACCCCGAATTATTGAGAAGATACGTCTTGACCTTGAGGGTTATTGCCGATTTGCCTGATCGGAGCACCTATATATGGCCCTTCCCCGCGAAATCCCGGAGAGCCCAAAAATGAAAAACCTTAAACCGCTGCTCCTATGCCTGTGATGTTGGGATTTGGATGTCAACCCATCACTGCCGTTTACCGTGAGTTGTCCCGTTTTGGCGTCCACGCTAAACTATGCTTTGCTGGCCAGTGCCTCAGACTGCTGTTGTTCATGGCAAGTGAAGTCCTGAGCCATGAGAGTGTTTTATGAAGTCCAGGGTAAAAAATGGTATTGCTAAACTATGGATTGCAGCGCTGGCTACCATTGTGGTGCTTGTAGCCTGTGAGTCCTCACCTGTATCCCCAACACCTACGCTGTTTGTATTTCCAACCTGGCCGCTCCCAGAAGACCCCAAGGTAGGGGCTGTCGTCACGCCGGCATTTCCCGTCGTCGCTAAGCCTGAGAAGACACCCGCTATTGGTGTCACGTTCGCTGCCGGGCAGCCTAACCCTATCGGGACAGAGGCAGCCTGGGCTGTCGACTGCGAGCTTGACGCAGAATTCATGGACGATATTACAGTTCCTGACTATACGGTAATCGAACCTGGAGCGGCCTTTACCAAAACCTGGCGCATCAAGAATACCAGTTCCTGCAGCTGGCGTGGTGGTTTTTCATTGACGTTTGTGGCGGGAGATCTGATGAGCGAGATCACACAGGTACTCGTGCAATCGACCGAAGAGGGAGAGGCGGTGGACATCTCGGTATCCATGGTTGCGCCCGTTGATCCTGGCACTTATCGCAGTATGTGGCGAATGCGGGCCCCCAATGGCGAATTATTTGGCGTCAGCGCCTTTGCAATCATCACGGTACCAGGGGCGGGGGCTGCGGCAGGCCCTGTACCCTCCCTGCCGTCTGATCGTCCTATTATCTCCGGCGTTACTTCCAAATCACGGCAAATCTTTCTGGCTGGGCAGGCTATGGGCAACCGGGCCAATGTCTTCTCCAGGGTTGGTGACAGTATTACCCATACAGGTACTTTTTTGGATGATATTGGTCTGGGAAGGGCTGTGTGGCACCAGTATGGCGGCCTTGAACCGGCAGCGAATTACTTTAGCACCGAGATCGCCAGGACAGGTAATTCGTTTCACAGTTATTCGCTGGCGTCTTATGCGGGGTGGACGGTCAATGATTTGCTGAACCCCGGCAAAGCCGATCCGCTCTGTTCCGGTTCTGCACCGCTGGACTGCGAATATTTTCATGTCAAGCCGGCTGTGGCCATCATCATGATCGGCACCAATGACGCCACAGGCTACACGCCGCTCGATGCATACCAGGCGGACCTGAACCGTGTTGTGGAGAAATCAATAGAGAAGGGCGTCATCCCGGTATTGACTACCATTCCCTGGACCAGCTACAACGACGTGGGCCTGTACAATGACATCATTATCACCACAGCCCGTACTCATGACACTCCTTTGATTGATTACTGGGCGGCCATGGAAAAAGCGCCACATCATGGTGTCAGTGAAGATGATGTCCACCCCTCGATTCCTCCTGACGGCAACTGTGCCAATTTCAGCGCCGAGAATCTCAAATATGGCTACACCATCCGCAACCTGGTTACCATGCAAATGCTGGATGCTCTCTGGCGGCAGGTGCTGTACTGAGAGCGGAAGTGAGCCAAACCAGTGTTCGAGACGAATGCCTCGTAAATAATAATCAGCCATCAGCTTGTGACAAGCTGATGGCTGACCGCCGACTTGCTGATAGCCAAACCCCTACGTTAATAGATAACCTCATTCATGAGCCAGTGCAGCACCTCAAGGGCTTCCAGGTTGCGCAGGGTCATTCCGTACTGCAGGTTAGGCTCCACAAAGAAGCCTGTCATTGCGTCGGGGGGTAGGGTCAGGTGAGCTGTATCGTACTCTACGCCGTTATTGGGCAGCGCATTGGTAGTTTCAAAGACATCCCATAGTGGCACATCGTACTCTGCTGCGACCAACTTGACCCGGTCATTCATCTCGTAGATGGCATTATGTGCCCTTGGAATGCGTGGGACTGTGCTGAGAACAGGAATCACGCCCTGCTGGATTGAGTATTCCACCAGGGTTTTGAGGTCCTGGTAGTAGTTTTCCTGCCAGTTATCTCCATAATGGTAGGTGCGCGTCATGATCAGGGCGATGCTGGGCTTTTGAATGCGGTATTCGCAAGCCACCGGGGATTCGCCCGGCTTGCAGAACTCCGGGTTGGCCCACATTGGGTTCAAGAGCGCTGCCGTGACAAAGCCACCATTGGCAGCGAAACTATCCCGCCCGAACGAGCCTGAGAAGTAATCGATGGCTTCCTGAAGATGGTTGTAATCGCCAAGGTTATAGACACCATCATCGAACGGGTGGAGGAAGTAAGGCGATGCGGTGTCGCAATCTCCCACTTTCACAAAGACATCTTTCCGGTTGCCCAGCGATCGTCCTCGTCTGTAGATGGCGCGTGTGTTGTCGCCGACCCCTGTCAACATGACCGAATAGCGATAAGGCAGCAAAGCAAACTTAAAGGTCGCGGTCCTGGTCCTGCCCAGGCTGATCCAGACAGTTTGTGGCTTGGCGGAGGGGTTCCATTTGTCGGCATCTGGACCGCTTAACGTGACTGCCACAGTATGCTGTCCCGACGACAGACTGAACTGGCCTTCTGCTCCACCGGGCACCGTACCGGCAGGTTGATCATCGATGGCAACATTGCAAACCACATCATCCTCCGGCTGGACGTTGCTGACATCGCAGTCCAGCTTTAGGAAACCCTTCAGATATACTTTGCGCGGATATAAGACGACAGTCTTCTCCTGCCCACTGTAGGGCCAGACGTAGGCCAGCGTATCTCGCCAGTAATAGGCATCGCCGGCCGCCAGATCGGTAATATCCTTGATCGCGATATCATGCCGGGTTCTTGACGTTACCCACAGATCGATTGAGGCAACCTGAGTTGCAAGTAGTTCACCATCGACATAGAAGTCACCCACGATGTCAGGTTGGCTGAGAGCGATGGTCAGGTGAGCCTTCTTGTAGAAGGTCATATAGACGCGGTAGTTGTACCCGGCCGAGATGTTTACCGTTCGCTGTTGGCTGTCCGGTCCCCACAGCCCGGCCTGGTCGCCGGCAAGCTCGACCAGGATTTCATGGAGGCCAAGGTCAAGTGAATAGCTCACTGACTGCCCCGGCAGGATATCCTGAGGCTGTGAAACACCATCGATGCTGACCCGGCAGGCAACGCTGTCTGTTTCCTCTGCGCCTCGAATGTTGCAAAACACCTGGGCTGTTCCTTGTGTGGCAGGGTCCGACTGGGCCTGCTCTGCACCTAGTGCGACGCTAACAGGTGCGCTGAGCGACAGCCCGAGGATCAGCAAGAGTGCCAATATGATTAGATAAATGCGCGAATCACGGATTATGTTTGTCATAGTAACCTATCCCCTCTACACAAATTACACATTGCCTCTACCACGGTTTTTCCCCTGTGTATTTGTATACATGCTGGCAGTCCGGCGGCTCATTGGGAATGAGCGTGTAGACAACTGTCAGCATAGTCGGGCTGGTAAAGGTAACACTAACGTTTAGGGCTTTCATGCCTTCTATGGAGCTTGCCCCTGTGCCCCAGTAGAAGTTGGGGCTCTGCCGTCCCAGAAAATAGGACATGCCGTCCAATCGTGTCCAGGTCAAGCCACCCTCTGTCGGAGCGATAGCGACAAGACCGTAGAAGTCGTGGACGAAATGGCCGCCAGTGCACTGCGAAGTAGAATACGATTCGAAGGGCTGATAGCCAAGCTGCCATGTGCTGTTGGCAGTTGGTGCCCAATCCGGTTCCTGCGTTTCTTCAGTAGCGGGTACCTCTTCTGTGGGTTCCTCAGTTGATAGATCAGGTGTGAAAGTTACTTTGGGCAGCGGCTTAGGTGTTGATGTTAGCGTTGCCGTCTCTGTTGGGGTGCGTGAAGGCGTGGGTGTTCTGGTTGCTGTTGGTGTCTTGGTGGGAGTGGGCGTTTCTGTAGGCGTTTTCGTGGCTGTGTAGGTAGCTGTCGGAACACCAGTCTCTGTTGGCACGAACAACGAATTTGACATACATCCGCTGGTCAACAGGCTCACAAATACAACCACAATCATAACAAACCGAAATCTCTTCATATAAAGTGCTCCCTTAAAATAGCAAGCAACAAGTGCTGAGCAACGAGTTAGAAAGCTCTGAGTATTTTCAGCCCCTATGGTGAGCCTCGGACCATTGACAGCGCTCTCGGAAACAGCAACGAGTCATGAATTAAAAGCTCTGAGAAGGCCAGGGACGTTTGTATTTTATCTCAGCTATAGCGGTTATGACCAGGGTCAAAGACAATGCTATGCACGCAAAACATGTCAGGCAGCGTAACTGACGCTATGGATTCCCGCTTTCACGGGAATGACATTCGCGGGAATGACAAACTTTGCGTGCATATAGACAATGCTATAG
>JAFGMS010000399.1 GCA_016927375.1 Anaerolineae bacterium | reverse complement strand
GAACGGTTCATGCAAATCCCGAGAAGCCTTTCAACTGAGATGAAACACACCCGCTCTGTTTTAGTCGACGAGAGGGCAGTTATAGAAGGCAATCAGGATCGAGCAGCGCTCCGGATAGTTGTTCTGAGCATCGAGGACCACCAGGCGCAGCCAGTATTCGCCATTGGACCAATCGAGCGTGTTGAATTCAGCCAGGGTGCCATCTGTTACCGGCTCATAGCCTGTGAAGATGGTAGTAAAAGGCTGCTGTGTGCCTTCCTGCCGGATCTCCAACCTGTAAGAAGCGAAGTTGGATGTGCGTGCCGTTCCGGTGATCTTGATCGTGCCCATCAGCAGAGCGCCAACGTAAGGAGAAGTAATCACAGAATCCGGATTGGTACAGGCGCCGTCGGTGCCGGTCAATGTGGCAACTGCTACAGGACTGGCCGGTATAGATGTTGGCGGATCGTTTGTAGCTGAGGCCATTGGCTCAACTGTGGTAGATGCCGTTACCTCGACCGTAGCCGATACTGCCGGCTCATCAGCCGCCTCGGACACCATTGACTGGGTAGGGAGAGGCCGAGGCGTTACGGGAGGCACATAGATAGTCTGCCCGGTATCAATCATGGTCGAGTCTAAGCAATTAGCATCAAGCAGGGTATCCACGCGCACACCGTAGCGCATTCCGATCAAGAAAAGTGTGTCTCCCGGCTGAACCTGGTAAGGCACCCAATCTTCGATGATGTCGCAAGCTGTCTGTGCAGGGGTCCGTGTTGCCGTCGGGCGCTGCATGAATGTGGCGGTCCTTACCGGCCGGCGCGTCAGGCTTGGAACCGGGGTCATGGTATGCGTAGGGGTATCTTCCCATTCCGGTACGCCTGTGGTCTGCGTCGCAGACACAGTGGAAGGGCAAAACAGTGTAGGCATACAAGAAGTTGTCGGCATACAGGAGAGAGTGGGCATGCAGGAGGGCGTAGGCATCAGCCTGACATCCGGGAGGGCTTTTTCAGCCAATGCCACGACCAGCCCACCCAGCAGCGTCACCATAATGACGAATAAGACGCCTAGCCCCACCAGGGCTTGCTGCGTCCGGCTCGGCTTCACTGCTGACCACCCACTTGCAATGGCGCAAATGGTAAGAGTACATGGAAGATCGTTCCAGTAGTCTGCTGGCTGTCTAACCAGATGCGTCCATTGTGTTCATCGATCAGCGTCTTAGCCAGCGACAGGCTCACACCGGTATCCCCCAATCCCTCGATTAAAGGATTGTCTGCGCGGTACTTGCGCATGAAGACCCGGTCGAAGTCTTCCGGGTCAATGCCCGTCCCAGAATCTTCAACTGCGATGTACAGGCATTGTGTCTCAACTTCTGTATCATCGCTTGCCAGCAAGGTGTCCTGGCGCATGGTGATCAGGAGCTGTACCTCGCCTTCGACGGGTGATGCCAGGGCCGCATTAGAAAGCAGGTGCCCAAGAACCTGAAGCAGCGCATCGCGGTCGGCGGTGAGCGGTGGCAGCCCTTCCGCCAGGGCCATGCGTAGGGTCAGCCCCTTCCCCCGATACTGGCTGGCGACATTCATAACAGTCTCTTCGACAGTGTAGATCACATCGACCTTTTCAGGCTCCAGCTGCATCTGGCCTGTGTCCAGCGAGGTGATGCGAATCAGATCGTCGAGCAAAACGCCCATACGCTCGGTGTTCGCCTTAACACGCTGCAAGAACTTGCGCTGCAAAGAACCCAGGATGCCCACCGACTCGCGCAGCAGCAGCTCCGTGTAGCCCATGATCGAGCTCATGGGCGTACGCAGCTCCTGGGCAATCGA
Organism: Anaerolineae bacterium; assembly: GCA_016927375.1. Taxonomy (GTDB): domain Bacteria; phylum Chloroflexota; class Anaerolineae; order Aggregatilineales; family UBA3940; genus JAFGMS01. The sequence continues at coordinate 2,829 of JAFGMS010000399.1, read as the reverse complement.
GGCGATTACCTCGTTGTGCCCATTGCCCTGGCCCGCGCCAGAGATAGCCTGATCGACAGCTTCATGTGTGGCGCTGAGCTGCTGCTCGAAGGCGGAAATGGCCTGGGTAGCATTCTTAAGCTGTGTCTCCAAAACCTCGATAGCCGCGGATTTCTCAGCCAGCTCGGCTTCTAAGGCAGCAACCTGCGCCTCGGCGGCCTGGTCGCCCTCCTCAGAAGGCACACCGGCCTGCAAAGCTGCAATGCGCCCTTGCGCCTGGGCGCGGGCCTCCGACAAACTCTTTTGAAGCGTGTCGATCTCTTCTGTTTTGTGAGAAAGCTGCCGCTCAAGATTGTGCAGAGAAGCTTCAACATCGGCCATATGTGCCCGCAGCTCGGCGATGGCACGTGTCTTCTCGGTCAGCTGGGTTTCCAGCGCCTCTGCCAGCGCTTTGCGCTCGGTCAGTTGTGCCTCAAGCTGAGCTGTCGTCTCGCGGTCGAAGCGATCCATGTCTTGTTGAGCCCGTAGAGCTTCTGGAGCAAGAGCCACATTAGCCTGAGCCTCGATAAGACGCTCTTTGAGCGAGACAATCTCATTGGCCTGCTCGGCGACACGCGCCTGCAGCGACCCCAACCCACGCTCACCACCCAGATTACTCCCAACTTGCTCCTGAAGCGCTTCAGCAACTGCCTGGGCTTCAGTGAGACGGGCCTGCAAGGAAATAGCTTCACGGGCCTTGGCTGCCAGCTGCTCCTGTAAAAAGCTAACTTCCTGCTGGCCAATTGAGGCCTGGGTCAGCTTGGCACGCAGGGAGACAAGCTCATTTTGAAGTGCCGTGCGCGTCTCTTCCAACTCGCGCTGCAACGCAAGATGTTCGCTTGAAGGAGTCGCTGGTGAGGATTCGTATCCTTGACCCTGAGACTGTTGCTGCAGCTGCTCAGCCTCATATTTATATTGAAGCACCTTCTGCAATAAACGTTCGTTATCTTCACGAAGACGCTGGATCTCCTCTCCGGCTTGATGGAATGCCGGGCTGCCCTGCTTCGACTCCTCCTGATCACCCTTCAGCTTTTCGAGCTCTGCTTTGAGCGCCTCAGCCTCCTCAAGCTGCTCGCGCATACCCTCGACCTGGCGATGCATATCACGGATATAGGCCTTCATCTCACGCATCTGCTGGCGCGCACCGTCAAGCTCGGTCGTCCGGGCAGTCAGCTCATCGGCCAGCGATGCCAGACGTGCCCCCTCCTCGACCATGATCTGCTCGCCTTCTTCTTGCACCCTCTGATGTCTCTCGGCGTTAAGCAGCGCCGATGTCACCAATGGGGCCAAGCGATCCAGAAGATTGCGTTCCTCATTACTCAGCTGCCTTTCAGAATAAGGCGACCCAACGATCAGAACACCAATGCGATCCTGCTTGTCGACCAGCGGCTGCAAGTAAGCCGGTCCCTGGTGGGTGATCCCCAATTTGATGTACAGGTCACGCAGCTCGCGCAGGTTGCGTTGAGTGGTCAGGCGCATCTGGCGCAGCCGTCCCAGCGCATTGACAATGGTCGGGTGTGCCCCCAGATCAAGCACTGTTTGGGGGAGATAGTTTTGGGCGATGTTGTCGTAGCCGCCCAAGACGCCTGCCTGCTGCCCCTCCTCATCGATCACCGCCAGTACGCAGATATCGGCACGAAGTGCCGTCGCGGCAACACGTGAGGCCTCTTGAACGATTTGCTCCTGGTCGAGCGTGCTGAGCAGCCCGCCCAGCGACTCAACGACATCGAGAAGCGCAGGCTGGCTGGGTGTTTTGGGCTGCGGCTCTATGGGTCTTACTTTGCGCGTCGGCTCCAATGTCCCCGGCGGTGGGACCATCGGAGGCGCCATCTCCGGAGCCACATCTTCCGGTATGGCTTCAACCGACTGGCTCGGCTCGAATTGATCCCAGTGAAGGAGTTTCTCGACCACGTGGCGGTAGGCCACCGATGCCAGCATAGGCACAGCGATAATCTGCCCGACCCGAACGGCGGCTGCCACATCGCCCAAAACAGGCTTGACCAGATGAACAGTGCTCGCTCCACCCAAAATAACAAGGATAAAACCTTTCAAGAAGGGATCGTAGATATAGCGAACACGCGTTAACATCCAGACCAGGCCTACAATGGCCAGGATGATCTGGGCTGTATTCCACAGAACATCCAGCCACATGCCGTTAAAAAGCTGCCCGCTTGAGGCGTCGAAGAACCAGTAATAATAGGTCCCGATAAACCCGGCCACCATCACCCCTAACAATACCGCGGCGACGACATCCGGCACGAAGTTGCGCTGGAGAAGCTCGGGGTCGTCCATGGTGACAAAAGCCCATATCAAGGCCAGGATGGTGATGGTATCGACGGCCCGCTCAATGGGCGGCAAAAGTACATTGCTGGGAAGATAGCCCAGCCAGATGAGCAGCGATGCAATCAACACCAGGGTTCGGGCAAGAAACAGTGTCAGAATGGCAATGGTCAGGCGGGCAGTTCCCTGTGTGCGTTCACGCATCCACTGTCCAAAACTGATCGCCAGCGATGCTTCAATAGCAAACAGGATGATGAAATGATAAATCAGGCTGCCGGGCGGCTGGCCTACAAGGTCTAAAATCTGGTCGAACAAGGCGTGCCTCTCCAGGTAGGACGGCGGCGGACTTATCCGGGTACATCGCCGCGATTTGAGGCGGCCTTTTGCACCGGAAATTTGATGGATTTACAGGCGGACAAGTCCTAACGGGATTATAACATTATCACCTTTTTGCCGATAGCGACAATGCTGAATGAGGCGTGAGATGTAATATGTTACATGCGATAGGCGATGGACACAGGCAAAGGGTGG
>JAFGMS010000398.1 GCA_016927375.1 Anaerolineae bacterium | reverse complement strand
TGATGAGTAGTTTCCTAACAACAGGCTTGTGCCGGAAACGGCTGTGTCTGGCCATTCTGCTGTATTGCTCATCCCTTCATCTCACAGCCAAAAGCTAACAGCTAAGAGCCAACAGCTGATAGCTGAGTAGTTACGAGGAACGCTATGCTTCTCGCAATCGATGTCGGCAATACCAATATCCATTTCGGCCTGCACGATGGGCAATCGTGGCGCAATACGTGGCGGGCACGCACTGCACCGCTTAAGATGGGGGATGAATATGCAGTACTGCTACGCAGCTTCTTTGCCGAAGATGATGCCACGTTTGAGGATGTGAACGCTATCGTTATAGGAAGTGTTGTACCTGCCCTGACTGCTACCCTGCTCCAGATGTCTGAGCGCTACATGAAACAAACCCCGCTCAACGTCGAGCCGGGGGTCAAGACGGGCATCCGCGTCCTGCTCGATAATCCTCGCGAGGTCGGGCCTGACCGGGTGGTGAACGCTGTGGCAGTCAAGAAGCTCTATGGCACACCGGCCATCGTGATCGATTTCGGCACGGCCACTACCTACGACGTGCTTAGCCCCGAGGGCGATTATCTCGGTGGAGCAATCTCGCCAGGAATTGGGATGGCGCACGATGCATTGGTCAGCCGTACAGCACGGCTCTACAACGTCGACCTGGTTCCACCCCCATCGGCCATCGGGCACAACACTGCTCATGCCATGCAGAGCGGTCTGTTCCTAGGCTATGTGGCGATGATCGAGGGGTTGGTTGCACGCATCAAGGCTGATTTGCAAGCACCGCACGCCCGGGTAATTGCTACAGGCGGTCTGGCCCCATTGTTTGCAGAACACACCAGCGTAATCGAGGACATCGCCCCATGCCTGACACTCGATGGACTGCGTCTCATTTGGGAAATGAACCATCTGGCCTAAACGTACCTTTCAGTTGCCAGAGTCATCAAGCGAAGAGACACCTATACCCCCTGCTGCTGGGCAGTCTTCTTGGGTGGTAGAGGGGGAGCCTGGATCGGGTACTGGGTAAACAAAATAGCCAAAACAGCCATCAGCCCACCGGCAACAAATGCAATGGTCTCGGGTGGCTTGACCCCTGCCCAACCGTGGAAAGTATGCCCGACCACCAAAGCAATCAGGCCTACCACAATCCCAATACTCCGCATCACAGGAGAAGCACCCCGGCGATTAGAGACCGTCAATAAGGCAGCCAGCGCCCAGGCAGTAGCAATGATGAGCGGCAAGCCTTTGACCTCAAGGAAGAAGTCTCCCAAGATGCTGAGTGTGGCCCGTACATTCTCTATGATACTCAAGGGCTCACTAAACCAGGGCTCCCAGACCTTAGCCTCCAGCAGGCCCAGATAGCTGGTATCGAAGGCACTCAACTGGGCATCGGCGAAAAGCTGGGCATCGGGCGACTGGGGCATCAGGCCATCACCGTTTGGCCAGCTCAGCGTCAATGTAAACAAAGCGCCGAAGATTACCCCCAACGCCACACTGAACGCCATACGATGCTTGGACATCCACCAGGGAGCGGCGAGCGGGATCAGCCAGGCAAAGGGTGTTCCTGCCAAGATAATGGTAACGATAGAGACCATCATTTCACGGGAGGTCATTTGCGCCCCGGCAATCACGATCATCACCAGCCAGAGAGCAGCAAGAGCCGGCGCATGTGCCAGCAGCGGCAAGAAGATCAAACCAAAGCTGATCAAGGCACCCGGGATCGGCGCGCTCAGCAGGCTGTAAAGAAACAATCCCGGCACCACAGAGAGAAGAGCGTTCTCCAACGGTGAGCCGGGTGTCAGCCGGGTCAGAGCGACAAAGGTAGCAGCGCTGAGCGCCGCACCCTGAAGCCAGGTACCGATAAACTGCCTCCGGGCAAGCCAGGCCGAGATGCTGTTGATTGTATAATCCGGCGCACCAGGAGCAGCCGGTGCCTGTGGGGCATGAGTAGGTATTGGCACTGCAGCCGCATCGGGAACAGTGGGCGCCATAGAAGCAGCACCTTGAGGCGGAGCCGTCTCAGGCTGCGGGCGTCCCGCCACCGGAGCAGGCATGGTGTGTGAATCGGAAACTGCTGCAACAGGCACGGTACCACCGGTATCTCGATCACCGGCTACATGGCCATGAGGAGGCGTCGCCCCGATGGCGACAGCTTGAGCATTTTCCAGCATATCTACCATCTCACCGGCAGAAGCAAAGCGATCGCCAGGGGCCTTCTCCAGCGCTCTAAGAATAACATCCTCGATTTGCAGCGGGATAGATGGGTTGAGCGCCCGAGGACTGGGAGCAGCATCATTGATATGCTTGAGCATAAGCGCCATCGCATTATCTGCTTCGAAGGGCAGCTTGCCGGTCAGCATCTCGAACAGCAGCACACCCAAAGAATAGATATCGCTACGCGCATCGAGAGGCTCTCCTAGTCCCTGCTCCGGAGACATATAGGTGGGGGTACCGACTACCCCGCCTGTCCCCGTCAAATCAAGCGTCTGCTCCAGGGATTTGGCGATACCGAAATCGGAGAGAAAAGAATTGCCTTGCTGGTCGATCAGGATGTTGCCGGGCTTGAGATCACGGTGGATGACCCCGTTGCTATGCGCATAATCTAGAGCACGAGCGATCTGAGAGAAAATGGTTATTGCTTCTCGGAGTGGCATGCCGCCCTTCTTGATACGGTCAGAGAGAGTCCCGGAGGGCAGGTAACGCATAACAATATACAGCGTCCCATCCTCCTCGCCAAAGTCATAGACCGGCAGAATATGTGCGTGCTCCAGCTGGGCAATTAACTCCGCCTCGTTCTTGAAGCGCTGCACAAATAACTCGTCACCAGTGAACTGCTGGGACATGATCTTGACAGCGACGGTGCGATTCATCGAAGGTTGGAGGGCCTTGTAAACACCTGCCATTCCCCCCTTGCCGATTAGCTCTGTAATCTCGTAATTGCCAAGCTTCTTGCCAATGTTTGGATCTGCCATAAAATCACTTTCCCTCTGAGACACACAAGCGCTCTATAAGCCATCCATCAGACTGTGTGCTAAACCCGGCTCAACACGGAAAAGTGGGGCCAGAGCCTGGGTACCTTCCGACAAGAAAGAGCGCTGCGGCAGTCAGATTGAAATCCGACCTGTAACTTCCCACTATTCTGCATAAATTCCTAACCCCAAGCCCAGGGCAATGAGGAGTGTACATCAGTCAACGCAAGTATGCGAGTCTGCAAGTTTGCCGGCGAGCAAACTTGAACGTGTGTAAGTGGGGAGGAGATATGAGCCCCACAAAGACATCAGCGATAAGCTATATGCCAACAACTTCTTTACCCCGTTAGACATTCCCCAGGCGTCGTGGTACACTGCCCCGCATGGATACCATCCGGCTCCTCGACGGCGCAGAACCATTCTACTTTCCGGGCAATGATACGGGCTGTCTGGTGGTGCATGGCTTCACAGCCTCACCACAAGAGGTCCGCTGGCTGGGAGAGCACCTCAATCAGCAGGGCTATACCGTCTATGGGCCGCGCCTGGCAGGGCATGGCACGTCGCTGCGAGACATGGCCCAGACAACCTGGCGAGAGTGGTACGCCGACGTGCTGGCCGGCTATTCTATGCTGCGCTCGCGATGCAAGAAGGTCTTTGCATTGGGTCTCTCGATGGGTGGGGTACTTGCCTTGATGTTAGCCAGGTACGAAGCAGTAGATGGCGTGGTGGCCATGTCGGCACTGAACCGCATCTCGGCAGGATGGCGATGGCCTCTGCTGTGGCTATACAGCCTGACGGGAGGGTCACTACCCAAACACCTTCCGCCACCCAATCAAGACCCGCTCGTCCAGGCTATCATCGCCGAGCAGCAGGCGCGGGGCGAAAAGCCAATCGGTAGAGCATGTTACACTAAGCGACCCGCCCACTCGGTTCTACAGTTAGGAGCACTTCTGAGAAGACTGCGCCAGGAGCTGCCTCAGATTACTGCACCGGTGCTTTTCATCCACTCGCTTGTCGATGAACTGGCACCCTACCAACACCTACAGTACAACTTTGACCGGATCGGCAGCGAGGACAAACGGATGATCGTATTGGAAGACAGCGATCACGTAATCACCCAGGACCATGACCGGGAGACAGTCTTCAAGGTAGCTGCGGAGTTTGTGGCTTCGCACAGCTGAGTGTTCAGGCAAATACCGGACGATTTTTCGCTACTTTCGGCGTGGCTATTGAGCTTCGGCCGTTTCCTCTCAAGTAGCGGGCGCAGGCAGCATAGCCAGATGTGATATAAGACAACCGGCTTGATACCATCGTGGGCCTGGGGCAGACGCAGGATCGATATAGGGAGGATATAAGAAGGATATAGGAAGGATATAGGGAGGATATGGGGAAGATATGGTATGCTCGGGAAATGATCGACACGATACTAAATAATCACAGAAGGAATGGTATTTTTATGAGAACACATCGACACATAACAGCTGCGGCTCTGTCGATGCTTCTGGCTTTTATAGCCTGCAATGTGCCCGGCAAGACCGCAGAGCCATCGCCTGTGGCCATCACGCCTACACCGCTATCGGACGCCACAGGCACCGCCGCTCTGTCTTCAGGTGGCACCCCAGCAGCCACCCCGGCATCTGACGAAGCCATACCAATCTCTGATCCGGAGAAAATTGTCTTCGAAACCGGAGCAACTTCAGTAACGCTGCAAGGCAGTGTAGCCGAAAATGGTATCTCCACCTATCTACTCTATGCGCTTGAAGGTCAAACGATGACCGTTGAAGTTGCTGCCTCTGGGGGGCGGGTAGCACTGACTATTGTTACGCCGAATGGCATTCCACTTGTCCGCTCCATGTTAGGGCAGACGGAGTGGCGTGACTCGCTGCCGGAAACCGGCGAGTACACCATATCAGTTGTATGGCTGGAAGACGGCCCGGCAACCTACACGCTGACTATTACCATCCCGCCATTGTCTGGAGGCGGCTCAGGCAGCTGCTGGGTGACAAACCAGGACAGCCTGACGGCGTACATGGAATCATCAGCTACAGCAGAGGTTTTCGGCACCGCCGAAGCAGGCATGAGCGCAGCAGCACTTGCCCGCACAAAGGACGGTTGGCTGGGCTTTGACCCAGGAGTAGCTCAGGCAGGCAACCAGGGCCGCGCGCGGCTGCGCTGGTATCTGCCTGATTGGTCAAAGCTGACATTCGATCCGCCCGGCTGCGAGAATGGACTGCCTTATCTGCTTTCTTATGACAGCATCATCAACGGCACCTATAATGCTCTTGGTATGGGCAACATCACCTTGACCAATGGGAGCTACGTCAACGAGGCATTCGATCCGGCGGGAACGGGCTCAAGCATCCACGATACACACATGGGGTCAGTTGCTTTTGGGGACATGAACGCCGATGGGACCGAGGATGCGGTGGTCTCGCTGCGTACCAACACCGGTGGAACAGGCACTTTTGTAGAACTCGCCCTGGTACTGAACACAGGTGGCCAGCCCCAGCATGTAACCAGCGCAACCGTGGGTGACAGGGTTCCAGTGCGAGGGTTGTTCATTGCTGACGGGATACTCACTGCCGATCTGACCATTCACGATGCAGACGACGGCCTCTGCTGCCCTTCCCTGGAAGTCACCTGGCAATTTGAGTATCAGGGCGGTGAGCTGGTGAAGATCGGGGAATAGCAGACATTTAGGAATGAGAATTTATTAACTTTTACCCATTCCTGGCCTGCATTGCGGGCTCTGCCGGGAAAGTTATTTAATCCCCATTCCTTAGAAGACTGTATCCCTAAACATTGAGGCAGATCGCCGGCAATTGCAATATGTTTAGAGTTCTAGAACGTGATCATAAGCTATTGATGCTATCCCTCCTGATCTGGGCGCTGGGAGAGGGATTGTGGATCAATTTCCGGCAGCTCTATCTTGAGCAACTCGGCGCTTCCCCTTCCCAGATTGGGCTGGCCCTGTCTATCGAATCTATTGCCCGGGCGATTCCGCTCCTCCCTGCCGGTTACTTGATTGACCGGATTGGTGCACGTCAAGTCATGATAGCAAGCTGGCTGATAGGTATAGGTGGACCACTGATCGGAGGGTTGGCAATGACCTGGCAGGGGTTCGTGCCAGGGATGGTCATCTATGCTTTATCGGGTTTTGCCGCTCCAGCCATCAGTGCATACTCCTTGAGATGTATACCGGAAGAGAATGTGTCTGCGCACTCACAGCAGGTGTTGACCATCATCTATGCTGCCTTTCCTGCCGGGCTGGTCATCGCTCCCACATTAGGTGGGCTGGTGGCTGAAGAGCTCAGCATCCGTGCCTGCTTGTGGCTGGCAGTGATTCTCTCCGGCCTTTCAACGATAATCGTGCTGATGACTCACCATGTCGCGCCTCATCCCCAGATGGAAGACAGAAGGGCCACCGGTTTGCTGCGTAACCATGCCTTTATCAGCATGGCATTCTTCTACATGATTACCATGCTGCCGGCTTATACAGGCTTTGCAATGCTCCCGAATTTCCTTCAGAATATCAGGGGGTTCACCTATCAAATAGTAGGCATGCTCTTCTCAATTCTGCCCATCGGAACAGTGTTTATCAATTTGTTTGCCGGACGAATAAATGCCCGCTGGGGCCTGACGCTGGTGCTCTCGGCGATCTGGATTGCTTTTCTGGGAATCTGGCAGATTTCCCCCCTGGCCGGAGTAGGCATTGCCTTCTTTGCCCTGGGAGGGATCTACTCGCTGCGTGTTGTAGCAACAGCGGGCCTGGCGCAGGTTGTCCAAACACATAATCAAGGCATGGCCTTCAGTCTGCTGGAACTGTTATTTGCCTTGTCGATGGCAGCCGCTGCACGGGCTGCGGGCGAGCTCTACGCTCTGACTTCCCACCACGACTTACCATTGATCATCGCGCTTGTGCTGCTGCCTGTACTGATTGGCGCCTGGCTGGTTCTACGGCTGCCCAGACAGCAAGCGATCGATGCCGGAGAGAGTGTTTTGAGCAAAGAGGCAGCGCGATGAACAGTCAGCAATCGCTGGTAGCTGGTGGCATATGGCTTATGGTATGTAGTTGATGGCTGACAGCCCATAGGATTATTGCCAAGAGGCGC
>JAFGMS010000046.1 GCA_016927375.1 Anaerolineae bacterium | reverse complement strand
CCCTCGATCCAGGTGAGGCCGGCGACCGCCGCCCAGCATCGGCTCGAGGCCGCTGGTTTCATCGACAAGCTGCTCCAGCCGGCTGCCGCTCAGGGCCGGTTCTTGACCGGTGATATGCCCCACAAACACCTACCCTTCAACTTATCTTTCACCACGAAGAACACCAAGAGCGCAAAGGAACATGGAAGGTCTAGAAAGTGCTGTTCTTTGTGTCTTTTGTGATCTTCACGGCAAAAAACTCGTCACCACCAAACGTTAGGACGAGAAATCCTCCAAGGCAGCCGCGCTGAGCGGCGTCCCGATGCGCTCAAGGATGGCCAACGCCTCCTGCCGAATGGCGGGATCCCCAATGCGGGCGCGCTCGACCAGCGACGGCACGCAGGCATCGCCGATGCGGAGCAGCGCGTCGGCCGCCGCCCGAACGACATTCTCAGAACGGTCGCCCAGCACCTGGCACAGCGGGCGGGCAGCCCGTGGGTCTCTGATCGTACCCAGTGTATAGGCGGCGAACCAGCGCACCGTCATATCGGCATCCCACAAAGCCAGGCACAGCGGCCCGACCGCCCGCTCGTCGCCGAAGCCGCTCAGCATCATGGCCGCTTCCTTGCGGACGATGGCCTCCGGGTCTTCCAGAGCCTTGATGAGCGCATCGACCGCTGTGGGGGCGCCGATCATCCCCAGCGCATTGACAGCCGCCTGCCGGACATCGACGTGCCGATCAGCGACCTGCTCGATCAACTCAGCAACGGCCTCGCGCGCCCTGAGCTTGCCCAACACCTCGATGACGCTGCGGCGGATCTCCGCATCGGGATGGCGCAAGACGGCCAGCGACGGGCCGATAGCCGCCTGGCCGATGCGAACCAGCGCGTTGGCCGTGTCTTGACGCACGTGATACTCGGAGGATGTCAGAATGCTGATGAGTGGCGGGACGGCCTGGGCATCGGCCAACATGCCGAGCGCCTGGACGGCTGCACACTGTAATTCGCCCCGTGCGTGGATGGCCGCCTGGAGGAGCGGATCGAGCGCCCGCGCGTCACGCAAAGCGCCCAGGGCGCGGGTGGCGGCGCAGCGCTGCGGGCCATCGCCGCGAATGAATACACGCATCAGCCCATCGAAGATACGGCGCTGGTGTTTGCCGCCCAGCCGCACTCCCAGCATCCCCAGCGCTTCCATGGCCGCCATATTCTCATTGACCGATTCGCCCTGCTCCTGGAGCTTTGTCAGGAATGAGAACGCCCCCACCCCACCCACCTGGCCCAGCGCGTGGATGGCCACCATCTTCAGCCGCCAGCTCCCGCCGGCGATGGTCTTGATCAGGGGTTTCTCGACGCGCTCATCGGCCAGCAGCCCCAGTGCGCGCGCCGCTTCGACGCGCACCACGTCGTCTTCGTAAGGCACCAACCGCCCAACGAGTGGCTCTACCAGCGATCTAGCGAACTCAGAGCCATGTCTCGCGCCGATCAGCCCTAACGATTGGGCCGCGGCAGCCCGCTGATCGGGCGTGTAGCGGCCGGACCAGACCACCCCGCCTTCCAGGTGCTCGTTGAAGGCGGCGCCTTCGGGCAGCACCTGCACCAGCACCCCGGCGTACAGCTCACACAGAGCGGGCGACAGCCCGGCGATCAGGGCCTCCTTGGAAGACCAGCGCAGATCGATCAGCCGGCCCCAGATGTTGGGGTCAAAGCGGCGCTCACCGCCCAGCGACGGCTCGTAGCCCGTGAGCATCGGCCGCCACTGCTCGCCACCAATCTGAGGTTCCAGTCCACTTGGCTCGAAGTCTGACATGTTTCTGCCTTAACAAACAGTTCACAGTTCACAGACAAAAACGGGCAGCTGCTCGCTCACGCGATGGCCATGATGCCGGCGTTTATCTGTAAACTCATCACACACTCACCCCATCGTCAATTGGAGGGCCGCCAGAGCTTCGTCTGTTCCCACCCGCCGAAGCGCCCAACGGGCAGCAGCCCGCAGCGCCCGGTCAGGATGCCACAGGTACCCACTCAGCCCATCGACCAGGCCATCCGGGCGGCGAGCCAGCAAACTAGAAAGAGCCACCTCCCGGATCATCGCATCCTCGTTCTGGAGCGCGGTCAGCGGTGATGGTCGGCGGCAGGTTGAGAGCAGCCGCCGCCAGCTATGCAACATCTCCCGTGGGCGGCAGGGCACCATCAGGTAATCATCAGCGCCACTGTTGAAGGCATCCATCACGCGGTAATTATCACCGTAAATCTCCATCACCAAAACAGGCACCGATTGCAGCTCGGCATCCTCATCCGCACGGATACGCCGGATCAGCTCCGGGCTGGTCCTATAGCTCATGCATAAGCTCGTCACAAATAAGTCAGGCCTGATCGCTCGCAGCGTCTGCCAGGCTTCCTCATCGGCATCAATTAGCCTGGCATCGTAGCCATTTGAATCGGCGATCAGAAGGGTAATTTCCGCGATATCCGGATCGTCCTTCATCAGTACCACCAACGGTCGGCGCCGACCCGGAACGGATGGCGCTTCCAATCCCTTTATCCTGAAAGGCCCGGAAGGCAAACTGAACTCGCGGCTCAAAGAAGGCTCCCTACCGGTCACCCCCTGGCGCCCACCCAGCCCTGGTTCTTTACCGCTCAGTTTCAGATGTCGATGGCTCATCTCTGCACGTTCACAATTAGCAGGATACTGACCTTACGGTCGGGGGCGAATCCGTATCATTCCTGGAGTGATGACACTGAAGGCATGCATCAACTCAGTTTCATGATCCCGGATCGCCTGTGCCACGATAATTGCCTTCGTTTCAGGAAACAACCCTTCCAGCCGTACTAAAATCACTCCTGCCACAACGCGGTTAAGGCGAAAAACCAGTTCACCAAAATCCTTATCGGCGGTTAACAACGGAATGTGCCGATCATTCGCCTGTTGGAGCACTTCATCGTCAGTGATACCCGGCGCGAGCTCTGCGACATAGACGATATCGTGACCATCCTGCCGCAGCCGCTCCACGACCTGGCGATCAATACCTTCGTCCGCCACAAGGTTCATGCCACCCGATCCGTCAAAGGATAAACAACATCGGCGCGTAGAACATCTGCCGCAAAGGCAAGAGCAGCCTTGATCGTTTCTTTCGTTAACCGCGGATGCGCGGCAAGCAATTGTTCGTCGGTTTCACCAGCAGCAAGTTTGGTCAGAATCAACTCGACGGTGATCCGAGTTCCAACAACAACCGGCTTGCCCATCATAATGGCAGGGTTCGATTGTATCAAATGATGGTACGTCATAAAACACTCCTCATACTGCTCGCGAACCAATCATACCACAGGACAAATCACAGCATATCAGGGCTGAGCGTGCCCCAACATTAGAGCGTGTTTTAGAAGTCTGGGTAGGTCTTGACAAAGACAAGAACAGCATCCGCGCTCTCATATCTGACGATGGGTGATGTTATCATTCCAGCTTTCGCGGGAATGACAAACCACGTGTACGCGGAATGCGAGCGACTAATGTCGCATGCGTCTTTCCGTCTGACTCATCACCCATCACCCATCACTCATCACTCAGGACGCATCCCTCATGCCTTCCTCAATGCAGCTCGACCACCGGGACGCTGCGCAAAAGCTCCTTCTTGGTCTGGAGATCGAGGACGGTCACGCGCAGCGTGCGGTTCTG
>JAFGMS010000397.1 GCA_016927375.1 Anaerolineae bacterium | reverse complement strand
ATAACCTGGAGCGCGCCGCCGACCGGGTAAGCAATATCTGCGAGCGGGTGATCTTCACAGCTACGGGTGAGCTGGTTGCGCTGAACAATACACACTCACCCAAGAGCAATTAGTGTCTCGCGGCACGGAGGTTTCATTCCAGCTATGCGAGAAATCAAGCAGCTTCATTTCCAAATCGAGCCGCTTAATATGGTCGATCAAGCGGCTCGGTCTATTTCTATGCTCAACTCCAATAAAGGCCTGATTAGGTTGATAAATCCCATTACCCTCCCCTGACCTCGACTTTGCACATCAACAACATATGCGCAGCAAGTGGATTCCCGCTTTCGCGGGAATGACATCATTGAGACGCCCGAGCCCTTTTGAATGCCTCTGCTTGACCATGATGCATATGCAACGTTGAACTGATACCCCGATGCTAAAATCGGCGGTAAACTACCACGAGACAAGCTGCACCCAATCCACATAACAGAGAGAAAACGACATGAAAAAGACCGAAGCTCGCCAATGCCTGTCGCTGGATTCCGGCTGGCGTTTTGCGTTGGGGCATGCCTCTGACGCTCATAAAGATTTCGACAACGGCACCGGATACTTCTCGTATTTTGCCAAGACGGGCTATGGCGATGGAGCCGCGGCGCAGCACTTCGACGATCGAGGCTGGCGCCAGCTCGATGTGCCGCACGATTGGTGTGTCGAGCTTCCTTTTGATGCCCGCGGCGGGCACAGCCACGGGTACAAGGCAATCGGCCGCAACTTCCCCGAAAACAGCGTCGGCTGGTACCGAAGAACCTTCTTCATTCCCGAAGAGGACCTGGGAAAGCGCATCTCCATCGACTTCGACGGCGTGCATCGCGATTCCATCGTCTGGGTCAACGGCTTTTACGCCGGCACCGAGCACAGCGGCTCGACAGGCTTCAGCTACGACATCAGCGATTACCTCAACTACGGCGGCGACAACGTTGTCGCCGTGCGCGTCGACGCCACGCTGGAGGAAGGCTGGTATTACGAGGGAGCAGGCATTTACCGTCATGTCCGGCTGACCAAGACCCACCCGCTGCATGTGGCCCGCTACGGCACTTTGGTGACTACCGATCTGGAAGAAGACGCGGCCCTGATTACGACACGCACAACAGTGGTAAACGAGTCAAGGGAACCGCTCCTATTCGACATCGAAGAGACCATTCTGGACGCTGAGGGAAAGAGCCTCCTATCGGGTTCGACCCGGCAGCTATCGCTGCAGCCGGGTGAGCAGCAGGAATATCACAGCCATTATCGCCTGGAACATGCCCATCTGTGGTCTCTCGAAACACCCTACCTGCACAAGCTGGCGACCGTGATCCAATCAAAGGGAGAAGTCGTCGATGAGTATGAAACCCCCTTCGGCATCCGCACCGTGCGTTTTGACCCCGACGAGGGTTTCCTCCTGAATGGACAGCATATCAAGATCGTTGGCACCAACATCCACCAGGATCATGCCGGAGTAGGCGTTGCCATTCCCGATGCCCTGCACGAGTACCGCATCCGCCGCCTGCAAGACATGGGCAGTAACGCCATCCGCACTGCCCATAACCCTCCCGCCCCTGAATTTCTAGACGCGTGTGACCGCCTGGGGATGCTGGTGCTCGACGAAAACCGCCTGATGGGCTGCAATGAAGAACACTTCCACTGTCTTGAGCGCCTGGTGAAACGCGACCGCAACCATCCATCGGTTATCTTGTGGTCATTGGGCAACGAGGAATGGGCCATCGAGGGCAACATCAAGGGGGCACGCATCACCGAGACCATGCAGACCTTCGCGCAGCGCCTTGACTCTTCGCGACCCTTTACGGTGGCATGCAGCGGCGGCTGGGACAGCGGCACCGGCATGGTGGCGCAGGTGATGGGGTATAACTACATGGTCCAGGGCGATATCGATGCCCATCACGAAAAGTTCCCCTGGCAGGCAAGTATCGGCACCGAAGAAACCACCACCCACCAGACGCGGGGCATCCATGAGGGAGGCCCCCAACCGGCACACATCCCGCCCACCAACCGCCTGCCGGAAGACGTAGGCACCGAGTCGGGCTGGCAGTTCTATGCCGCCCGCCCCTTCCTGGCAGGGCTGTTCTACTGGACAGGCTTCGATTACCGCGGCGAGGCAACCCCTTTCGATTGGCCGGCCGTGCTCAATCAGTCGGGCATGATGGACCTATGCGGCTTCCCGAAGGACAGCTTCTATTATCTCAAGGCATGGTGGGGAAAGACCCCCCTGCTCCATATCGCACCTCACTGGAACTGGGAGGGCCGCCAGGGTGAGGAAATCGATGTGACTGTGTATGGCAACTGCGAAGAGGTGGTCCTGTCCCTCAACGACCAGGACCTCGGCACCCAGACCCTGCCCCATAATGGCCATCTGCAATGGCGCGTTCGCTACCAGCCGGGAACTCTGCTGGCCCGCGGTTACACCGGCGGCGAGGAGGTCGCCGCTGCCCAGGTAAAAAACACCGGCGAACCAGCAATAATCCGGCTCCTTGCCGATAAAGGTAAAATCGCAGCCGATGGCGAAGATGTCTCTGTCATTACCGTAGAGGTCTGTGATGAGCAGGGCCTGGTGGTGCCCACCGCCAATCACGTAATCCACTTTGACTTAGAGGGACCTGGGAAGATCATCGGGGTAGGCAACGGCGACCCGGTAAGCCACGCAGCCGAGCGTTTCTTCGAAGCCGTCACCAATGCCAAAATCGGCAGCCTGAAGGAGCTGGGTGTAGAGGATCTCGATAACCGGCCGGAAGTGGCCGCCGGGTTCGATGATTCGGAATGGCCGCCGCCCTTCCATTCTCGGAGTGCTAACTGGCAGGATGATACCGCTTTGCCTGTGGTGATACGCGGCATGTTCGAGCTGGCAGATTTCAGCAACGAAGCGGAGATCAACCTGTTTTCCAAGAGCATCGTTGAGGACCAGTCAATCTATATCAACGGGCACTTACTGGCTGCGAACATCGAGCGTGATGACCCTAACCAGGCCTTTGCGCTGGCACACAACATCCTCAAAGTGGGGCGCAACGAGTATGCCGTCACCGGCCGGCGGCTTTGCAGGAAGACCATGTGGGATGAGCCAAACACCGACCCGGGCCTGGCGCAGGTGATCGAGCCGGCTGAGAGATGGAGGCGCAGAGCATTCAACGGGCTGGCCCAGATCATCGTCCAATCTGCCAGACAGACCGGTGAAATTACATTGGCGGCCAGATCGGAAGGATTGGCCCAGGCGGTTATGAAGATTCAATCGCAGGCAGCTACCCATCGCAATGAGCCGTAGAATAAGGAGGTAATTGACGGTTAAAAATAATGCACCCCCTCTTGGGTCGCATAATATGCTTCCACCATGAACTCTGCCGTTTGGCGCTGCGGTGCAAAGGTATGCATGAACTGAAAAATAGCCATATACTACAACAGACGTGACTGCTCAATACAACTTCAATTCAAGCTGAAATGATGAGTGACGAGTAAAATGTAAAGCGTACAGGGTGACGAGCAGTAAACAGTCTTGGCATATCGCCAACCTATCACGCATTACGTATCCACCTATTTACGCATCGCATATTACACACCAGTTACAGCTCAGATGGTGCCGCCAAATAACCGGGTAGTAACAGACAGAGCAGAATTGTGGGATTGGTGACAATAGCACCCATGCAGCTGGAGAGCAGTATCAGCATGAGCAAACGTATCAATAAAACCAAAGCTCAGCTTGTCGCCGAAATGGAAGCGCTACAAGCTGAGCTGGAAACGACAAAGGCCAGATGGCAGCAGGCTGAGATTGTGCTGCGTGAGAGTGAAGAGCGCTACCAGTGCATTACCCAAACAATGGCCAATTATGTCTACAGAGTACGTATTGAGCATGGCCAGGCAGTAGAGACCGCGCATGGACCGGCCTGTGTCGCCGTGACAGGTTATACCAGCGAAGATTATGCAGCCAACCCCAACCTGTGGCTGCAAATGGTGGATGAAGAGGATCGGCCGGCCGTCTTAGAACAGGCACAGCAGCTTCTGGGTGGGCATCCCGCCCACCCCCTCGAGCATCGTATCACCCACAAGGACGGCACAAAGCGCTGGATCAGGAACACACCGATCCCTCACATTGATCCGGAAGGAAATCTACTGGCTTACGATGGCCTAATCCAGGACATCACCGAACGCAAACAGGTGGAGGAGGAACTGCGCCTGACCCAGTTCTGTATCGACCGGGCCTTGGTTGGTATTATGCGCACGGGGCCGGATGCGGAAATCCAGAGCGCCAACGATCATGTTTGCCGGAGCCTGGGATATACCCGTGAAGAGCTCTGTAACATGTATGTCTACGATATCGACCCAGACTTTCCCGTCGAGAAATGGTCCGAGCACCGGCAGAATCTACGTATTCAGGGCTCCGACACCTTTGAGACCACTCACCGTCGAAAAGACGGGACAACTTACCCGGTCGAAATCACAGCAACCCATCTTGACTTCCGCGGCGGGGACTACTCCTTCTCGTTTGTCCATGATATCACCGAGCGCAAGCACACAGAGCAGACCCTGCACCTGACCCAATTCTGCCTTGAACGCGCGTCGATTGGCATTATGCGGCTCGGTTCGGATGGCAGGATTCAGAGTGTTAACGAACAATTTTGCCGGAACCTCGGTTATACCCGCGAAGAACTCTGCACTATGTCTGTCACCGATATCGCCCCCGGCCTTTCTATCGAGGCATGGCTTATGCAGCTGCAAGATCTGCGAGTCCGTGGCTCTCGCACATTTGAGGCCATTCACCAGCGGAAAGATGGCACATTGTTCCCCGTCGAGATCAGGTCCACGTACCTCCGATATCGGGATGAAGATTTCTCCTTTTCCTTTGTCAGCGATATTACCGATCGCAAGCAGGCTGAAGAGGCGCTGGAGCAGGAGCGCAACCTGCTGCGCACACTGATCGACAGCATGCCTGATCACATCTATGCCAAGGATATCGAAGGCCGCTTTACGCTCAAGAACAAGGCCGATGCGTTGGCCATGGGGGCCAGCTCGCCCAGCGAAGTGATCGGCAAGACTGATTTCGACTATTACCCACGGGAGATCGCAGAACGTTTCCACGCCGATGACCAACAAGTCATCCGTTCCGGACAGCCGCTCATCAACCGCGAGGAGCTCAACATCGACGCAAAAGGTACCAAGCACTGGATTCTGACGACCAAAGTGCCGCTGAGTGACAGCCGGGGTAAGGTAATGGGGCTGGTGGGTATAGGCCGCGACATCACCGAGCGAAAGCGGGTAGAAGAAGAACTCGACCTTCACCGGGAGCACCTCGAAGAGCTTGTCGAGCAGCGAACTGCCGAGCTCAAGGCAGCCAACGAACAGCTGCGCATGCTCAGCAACATAAAGGACGAGTTTGTGTCCAACGTATCCCATGAGCTGCGTACCCCTCTCTCCAGCATCAAGCTGCGCCAGCACCTGGCCCAACACCATCCGGATCAGCTCGACGAGCACCTGGGTGTCATCAACCGGGAGACAGACCGGCTGGCACATACAATTGAGGACTTACTGCAGCTGTCACGCCTGGACCAAAGACGAACTGAGTTTCGTCCGCTTCCCTTAGATCTCAACCACATGGTTGAGCAGTATGTTGCCGACCGTATGCCGGTTGCCTCCGGCAGATATTTGACCCTTAGCTTTCAGGCAGAGCCTGAACTACCACAAGTCACAGCTGATGCAGGCCTGTTAGGGCAAGTGCTCAGCATCTTGCTGACCAATGCCATCAATTACACGCCTGCCAAAGGGCAGGTGACGGTCAGAACCCACTCCCGCCAGGATGCAGGTAGACGATGGGCAGGCTTCAGTATCTCTGATACAGGACCCGGCATCTCTCCAAAAGAACAATCTCAGCTGTTTACCCGCTTCTTCCGGGGCACAGCAGCACGCAAGTCGGGCACACCAGGCACCGGCCTGGGACTATCAATTGCTAAAGAGATCGTCAGCCAACATGGCGGCAAGATCGAAGTGGCAAGCAGCGATGGTCCGGAGTGCGGCACTATTTTTAGCGTATGGATACCCATTAAGGAAAAGACCAATGAGCAATTTACTGATAGTTGATGACGAAGAAGGCCTGCTGGAAGCACTAACCATCATTCTCTCTGACGAGGGCTATCAGGTCGAGGCTGTAACCTCGGGCCAGGCAGCGCTGAAAGCACTGGATGCATCTGAGGAACACCTACCCGATCTGATCGTTGCCGATATCGTTATGCCTGAGATGAGCGGTATTGAGCTGTGTGAAACGATTCGCAGATCTCCGGACCTGGCCGATATCCCGTTTTTGTTCATCAGCGCATTCGTCTCAAACACCGTTGAAGATCAGATAGCGGGACAGAGCAAGGTCGCCATCCTCCGCAAGCCTTTCGAGGTCGAGGATCTGATCGAGGCAGTCCACTCTATGTGCAACCCCGGCCCCTAATGGGTAGAATTACGATCATCACTCAGCTAATTAGCCATCAGCAATCAGCGAAAGCAGAAGCCTGAGTTTGGTGACCATCATCCATCCCTCAAACGATTGGCTGTTCAATCGTCTCGATTGGCTGTTCAACCGTCTCTCCATACCTGTGTTGCAATCGAGCTGAGGGGCACCCTTGTGGGTGCCCGAGGCTGGGACAAACCCGGTCCTCCTGTTTATGGATATACTGAAACATCTGAAAGGAAAATTCTAACGCATGGGAAATATGCTCAAACTGGGTATACCCAAAGGCAGCCTACAATCCTCGACGCTGAAGCTGCTTGAGAAGGCCGGCTATAAAATTATCATCCGAGATCGCTCCTACACGCCATACATTGATGACCCGGAAATCTCCTGCTTGATGTTCCGCGCTCAGGAAATTGCACGCTATGTAGAACGCGGTGTGATCGATATTGGGCTGACGGGCAAAGATTGGATAGTGGAGAATGGCGCGGACGTCATCGAGGTGGAAGACCTGGTCTACAGCAAGAACACTTCTCAACCGTATCGATGGGTGGTAGCTGTACCCGAGGAATCGAGCATTCAGACCGTCAAGGACCTGGAGGGCAAGCGCATAGCCACCGAGCTGGTGGAGGCCACCCGGCGCTACTTAAAGCAGCACGGCGTCTCGGCTGAGGTGGAGTTCTCATGGGGAGCCACCGAGATCAAAGCACCTTTGCTGGTCGATGCCATTGTCGAGGGTACCGAAACAGGCTCCTCATTACGAGCCAATAACCTCCGCATCGTGGATACAGTAACCGAATCGGCCACCAAGCTGATCGCCAACCACCAGGCCTGGGCGGATGCCTGGAAGAAGCAGAAGATCGAGGTGCTGGCGATGCTTCTCAAGGGCGCGTTGGCGGCAGAAGATAAGGTCGGCCTGAAAATGAATGTCCCGCGTGATAAGCTGGAGCAGGTATCGAGCCAACTGCCATCGCTGCATACCCCCACCATTTCCAATCAGGCAGACCCGGATTGGGTGGCCTTGGAAGTGATCATCGATGACGCAGTAGCCCGCGACCTCATCCCTGCACTGAAGCGCGCCGGCGCGGAGGGCATCATCGAGTACCCTCTGAACAAGGTGATCTATTAGCAATACCTTCGCCAATTTGGCGTTTGTCGAGTCGAAGTCAGCTGTGCAACCCACGTATGAGACGTAATGAGTAAAACGTGATACGTGAAAACCTTGACAATGTCACATTACACTCAGTGCTGGTGACGGATATGGGTGATGCAAAGCATCACTTGTCACCCGTACTTGCCGGATTT
>JAFGMS010000396.1 GCA_016927375.1 Anaerolineae bacterium | reverse complement strand
TTTGAAAACCCTTAGGGTCTTCCGAGGATCGCGAACGGGTCCAGGGAGGGTCAGAAACGAGTCTAAACACGATCACAAACGAGTCTAGACTCGTTTGCAAACAAGACTAGAAGCGTTTGGGAACGAGTCCGGGCTCGTTCCCGGGTTGCTCGGCACTCAGCACCTGCCACTTCGGTGACACAGCCCGGCAACTTGGATGTAGGCCAGGTCAAAAAAGGAAATTCCTACAGAATGAACTTATGCTGTCAAAAAGCTTAAGCTGGCGCTTTTGAAGGGATTACGAAGAAAGCAAGCGCTCCTTGAGTTGGTCCACTTCAGCATGTTGCAGCCCTGCCCCTAGCAAGTATTTCTCCGCACCTCCATAGTGGGTCTCTATATGTTCCAACATGTTCGTCATCTCTCCCGGCTCCGCCGGCATTGTCCAGAAGTCCGACTTTTCTTTATCGCCCCCAGTCTCTGTCAGAATTCTCTCGTAATACGGCTCCAGACGCTCCTGGCTTGCAGCGTAGTCGGCTGCAATAGTCTCCGCCGGCACATCCACCAGGCTTAGCAACAATGCTGCCACAATCCCGGTGCGGTCTTTGCCTGCATGACAGTGAAAGACGATCCCGCCTGGCTGAGCTTTTATCATCGCCCGCATGACCTCAGCGACTTCATCTGGATAATGATCCAACATGATGCTATATACCTCACCGCGGGTCTTGGCCTGGTTGATCAGAGCACTGGCATGCGGGTGATACTTCTCTAGCGGCAGATTGAAGTAATCAAGATGGTTCTGGTGGCTCCTGACAATCGTCAGGGGCTCTTGTGCGGCTTCTTGAGGGTTGCGCAGGTCAATAATCGTCCTGACACCGTAGTCGAGCAAAGCCTGCTTTCCCTCGTCTGTCAGCCGGCTGAGCGTATCTGATCGGACAATTGCCTTCCAACGTGTCTCTTTTCCATCATGGGCGGGCAAACCACCCAAATCTCGCGTGTTCCGGCACTGCTGCCAGTCCAAATGACGATTTGGGGCTTGCTTTGTAGCACCGGTCGCTGTCTTTTCCGACACAGAATACTCCTATCATGTTGGGCGCTCAAAAATGACTTTATGCTGGTTTACGCTACTGGACATTTTTTGTCAAGTGTCAGGTTAGGGGAAAGGTTTGTGCTTTTCCCCAATCCCCAACCCCTTCATGGAAACGGCTGCGATGTTGGCAAACACGTTGGCGCTCGATTTAGAACTCGGGAAGGGAAACCTGGGATAAGGCATGGACAGTGTCCTGAAAGGTAGCAGGACGAGGGAGTAATTCCCAAGCACCTTGGCATTGGGTGATGCGTCGGGTCATGGCTTTCTGGTGTTATTTGACACAGTACCTGGCTCACACCCGTGCCGGCAAACAGCTTTCACATAGCCGGCTGAGTGAAGGTGTGGAGGTGCTCCGGGTTGTTATCTTCCTCCGAAGGTACCGAGACAATGACAAGGTGCCGGGCACGAGGGGCACAATAGCAACAAGTGGGCAAGCAAAATAAAACTCAAACCTCGCCAAAACAAAAAAACTCCTCAGCATCATCGCTGAAGAGTCTTTCTTGAACCAATGGACCCAAAGGGGCTCGAACCCTTGACCTCCACAATGCCATTGTGGCGCTCTCCCAACTGAGCTATGGGCCCTGAACATGACAGGTTAATTATGCCGAACTGCCACAGCGTTTGCAAATTTTAACTCTCCCCGATATTTTGCCGGCTATAACGTCATTCGGTGCCGCATGAGAATGTCAACTGTACCCGCCCTGTCATGATGCGATCTCCCTCCTTGAGGGGGTGGGTGGTGCCGGTTTGGAGCTGCACATCGTTCAAGAACGTCCCGTTCATACTGCCGAGGTCTTCGATGAAGTACTTCTTTCCATCTTGAAAGATGCGGCAGTGACGGCGTGAAGCCGTACGTGCGTCCTCAATACCAAGGGTCCAAAGATCGATGTCCGGCGTAGCGGAGTCACGAGGATGGCTGCGTCCAATGATCATGTCGGTCTTAGTGAGGGGAATAGCCTGACCAGTCACAGTTACCAGCTTATAGCTGGGGCCGGTAGATGACTTGGCGGCTTCGGGAGGCACGCGCATGAGCATTGCAGTCGTGGACGGCGGTAAGTCCTCGATACTGGGGTCTTGTGCGCCTCCTGTTATTTTCTCGATCCGGCGCACCACCTCTTTGGCCGAGGCAATACGGTTTTCCACCCGGTAAGCTATCATATCGCTCACCAGTGACTCTACTTCCGGTGATACACCGGTTAGAGGGTCCAGATCACCAGCGATGATCTTGGAGGCCACTGTGCCAAACTCACGCGACTTGATTGGCAGGCTCGCCATAAGCATCTCATAGAGCACTACACCCAGCGCATAAATGTCCGCCCGGTGATCGACGCCATGTGCTTCAAGGATCTGCTCGGGCGGGGCATAGTAAAGTGTTCCGGCAAAGTGCGAGGGGTCGGTCAGTGTCGCGTGATTCTGGCCTTTTGCGATCCCAAAATCAATCAACTTGGCCTGGTTGTTGGGAGTAATCATGATGTTCTGAGATTTCACATCACGATGTACGATACCGTGATCGTGGATATCGGCCAGACCAAGGGCAAGCTGGCGAGTGATTGCTAATGCATCCATTTCATCCAGAGCGCCGCGGGTATCGACAATATCTGCCAGTGTATGACCTTCAACAAATTCCGCAATGATATAGCTGAGTGTCTGTTTGGTTTCCGGCTCAAACTCGCGCAGTGCCCAATCGTAAAGCCGGATGATATATGGGTTGCCCAGCTGCTGGAGCAAGTCGATCTCACGCCGGAAGCGTCCCATAAATTGCTCATCTACCAGATGTGGGTGGACGACCTTGACGATCACCATCTGCCCAGTTTGTGCATCTCTGGCCAGGTAAACAGTAGCCGCGCCACCCGATCCCAGCCGATCATAGATGCGATAGCGATCTCGCAGTGTATGGCCTGTAAGCACCGGTTCGGGCCTCCCCTGACTTCTTATAAAAACTGTGTTTATCCATCGACCCCATTATAGCATCGACAGAGGTTTATCCAAATGATGGAACTGCCTTGTCAACGCTGGAGGTGAAAACAACAAACAGGAGGAAATTAGGAAAATTCATATCTCCAATCGCAGAAGTGTGTTTCAAGACATCGACTAATATCTGAAAATTTCATTAAATGTTATTGAAATCGAATCTTTTCTATGATAAAATAGCAAGGCTTGCCTATGGAGCAAAAAAATCACTAACATGGATGTTATACACAAACATATGATGGATAGGGTTTACCCAGTGACGCACACCTACAGCGATTCGCGTAGCGATGTGATGCAAGAACTTGTTGCTCGCGCTGACTTACAAGGCTATGTGACCTATGATGACCTGGTCGAAGTGATTGCCGAGGATCTCGATGAGGAGACCGTCGAGATTTTTCTGCTGGAGCTTCAAGAACTAGGTATCGAGGTGCGCCACCGCGCCGACGAAGAGTTGTATGCTGAACTCAAGGCTATGGGCGTTGAAGATGAAATAGCCAAGGGCGAGGAAGAGTTAGCAGACATCAACGCGGTGTCAGCCGATGATCCTGTTGGCCTGTACTTCCGCCAGATGGCTCAGGAGCCACTCTTGACAGCGGAAGAGGAGATCGACCTGGCCAAGCGTATCGAGAATGGCCGGATGGCCCGCCAAACGCTAGAGAGCGGCACTGACGGTTTAGACGCTCCACAGCGAGCCGATATGATCTCGTCTATTGAGAACTCCCAGGAAGCTCGCGAGCATTTGGGACGTGCCAATACCCGCCTGGTAGTGAGTATTGCCAAGCGTTACATGGGACAAGGATTGCCGTTTCCAGATCTTATTCAGGAGGGCAATGTTGGCCTGATGCGCGCAGTTGATAAATATGACTATACGCGCGGCAACCGCTTCAGCACTTACGCTACATGGTGGATTCGCCAGGCTATCACCCGCGCCCTCGCACAAAAGACACGCACAATTCGTATTCCACTGCATATGACAGAGCGCATCCGCCAGATGTATCGCACGGCACAGATCCTGGAGCAGGAGCTCGGCCGCAGGCCAACACCTGAGGAGATAGCCGAGGAGATGGATATTCCAGCGGAGAATGTGCGGGGAATGATGGATGCCAGCCAGCATGCTATTGCGCTTGAGCGACCGGTTGGTGATGATGGGGACAGCGAGTTCGGTGACTTCATCGAAGATCAAGATACCCCCGAGCCAGGCGAAGCTGCTGCACATCATTTACTGCAAGAAACCATCGAGGAAGTGCTCTCCGAGCTGACCCCGCGGCAGGCACATATTCTGCGGCTGCGCTTTGGGTTGGGTGGGGGCGAGCAGCACACTTTGGAGGAGATTGCCAACAAGTTCGGGCTCTCACGTGAGCGTATCCGCCAGCTTGAAAAGGAAGCTCTGCGCCGGCTGCGTCATCCACGTCTGGCACATAACCTGAGAGATTACCTCTCTTGATTGGCTAAATATGGATATAGACCGCGCGTGGTCTCTTGCGAGCCACGCGCGGTTTTGATTCAATAACAGCTGCAACTCACCCTTTGTGCGGTATCTTGGCGATGATCTTGGAGATCAGATTGTTGAGCGGCATGGTTTGCAGCCATACTTTGCCGGGGCCCGACAGCGTTGCCAGGAATAATCCCTCTCCACCAAACAGAATATTCGTAACACCTTTGACAGTCTCGATGTCGAAATTCACCGTTGGTTCCAAGAGTGCGATGTGCCCAGGATCGACGCGCATAGTTTCACCGGCCTGAAGCTCAATTTCGACAGTTTCGCCGTCAACCTCAAAGAAGGCCATACCGGGACCGGTGACCCGTTGCAGAATAAACCCTTCGCCGCCAAAGAAGCCGACCCCTAATCTCTTCCGGAAGTGAATGGCCAGGGTAACATCCTGCTGAGCACACATGAAGGCATCGCGCTGAGCAAGGATGGACTGGCCTTCTGCTAATTCGACAGGCACAATCGACCCAGGAGCCTCAGGCGTGAAGGTGATTTCTGCCTGAGGGCTCATACAAGTATAGGTTGTCAGAAAGATGGACTCTCCCATCGCTGCCCTTGATAGCCCACCGAGTATGCCGCCCGGCATATTGGTTTTCATATCGACATTGCCCTTCATCCATGCCATGCCACCAGCCTCGGTGACCATAGCCTCTCCCTGAGAGAGGAGGACGCCTAGGGCCTGCATGGTAGTACCTGTGATTCGGTATTTCATCTTGAGCTCCCTTCAGCTATGATCTAAATATCGCACATCTTGCTGCTGTAGCGTATCATGCTTACGATTACAGGGCAATGCGAACGATTGTTAGTTTGATCTGTCTGCTTGGAATAGACACATAAGAGGCTGCTTGTGCAAATTGTAGCTACCCTTGTCCGGCTGATAGAACGCTGGAGAATGAGACGTCATGACAAGCTCAAATTGTGGATCGGGATGCTGCTCGCCGCCAGCGTTCCAATCCTCCTTTGCTATGGGATACCCATGTGGTTTGTTGATCGACGTTTCCACACCGAGGCCAATGCCACAGCGACGGCCCAGACATTCAACACACTTTTCCAGGCTGAATATGCCAGTCTGATTGCTGTTTGCGATTCAACAAACAAGGCAGATGAAGAAGGTCGGATGCCAGGCAATCCAAAAGTCCTGGTCATTCAGCATGGCACGCGCGCCTCTATTCAGGATGGCTTGCCAGGCAGCTGGCAGCCTACATCACCTGGGGATGTATCGGTGATAGTCTGTCTGGGAAGGCAGCACATCGAGCCTATAGAAACCTGCTTAGACGGCACAACTCCCGATCTGTCAACACTTGAACGGGCCATTACGCCAAAGCTCAAGCGTTATGTAATCGAAGTGACCGTCTATGATGTAGCTGACAGCCACATCGTTCGGCGAGATATGCTATGGGGTGATGATCCCCCTGTTTGCGCTGGGGTAGATGCTCAACAATCTGTCACAGACGACATGCTTTATGGGATGGACATTCCCTCAGATGATATCCTGAACTGGCTGATGGGCCTTATTGGGTCACCATGAAGTGCCAGGGTGCTTGCTTACCTGGTCAGCTCGCCTGTGGCTACCAGTGCCTCCCGTTCTTCCAACCAGCGTATGGCTGACATTCCCGCCGAGCAGCCCTGCCCGACCGAGGTGGCAACCTGTCGATAAAGTGGGTCCTGGATTTCTCCTGCCGCAAAGACGCCAGGGATATTGGTTTGTTTTATCAGGTCAGTGATAACGTAGCCCCTCTGATCCATCTCAAGCTGATCCCGGAACAGGCTGCTATTGGGAATATGGCCTATGAAAACAAATACACCATCGATCTTCAATGGCCGCGTTTCCCCTGTTTTAACATTGCGCAATGTGACGTTCTCAACAGAATTACTGCCGGCAATTTCATCCACAACGGTATCCCAGATAAAGGAGATCTTCTCGTTACTGAAGGCGCGCTTCTGCAAGAGTTGCCCGGCACGAAGCTCATCACGACGATGGACAATCTGCACACTGTTGGCAAAACGGGTCAGAAAGATGCCTTCTTCCAGTGCACTGTCGCCCCCGCCCACTACAATGACATCCTTACCACGGAAGAAGAACCCATCACAAGTAGCACAATAGCTGACCCCCCGGCCGACAAAGTCGGCTTCCCCGGGAACCCCAAGACGTCGAGGCGAAGCCCCTGTGGTGATGATCACAGCCTCAGCCAGGTACGTCTTCTCTTGAGTCTTGAGTGTGAAAGGCGAGCCGGTTGTGAAATCGACTTCTTCAACCATATCCTGCACGACACGCGCGCCGAAGCGTTCAGCCTGTTTCCGAAACCTTTCGACTATCTCTGGCCCGCTTAT
Source organism: Anaerolineae bacterium (assembly GCA_016927375.1). Taxonomy (GTDB): domain Bacteria; phylum Chloroflexota; class Anaerolineae; order Aggregatilineales; family UBA3940; genus JAFGMS01. The sequence continues at coordinate 1,652 of JAFGMS010000396.1, read as the reverse complement.
TCCCTCGGGGAATCCGGGATAGTTTTCAACCTCGTATGTGATCGCCACTTGGCCACCTATCTCGTTTCCGGTGATCACAAGCGGGTTCAGGTTGGCTCGTGCTGTATATAATGCTGCAGTCAGACCAGCCGGTCCCGAGCCAATGATGATGACCTTTTCTTGTTGCATGATTTCGATTCCTTAAAGATGATGTTGAGTGGTGAGGTACAACTCAAAAGTGGAGAGACCTTTACCTGTTATCAGGCACCCTGTTCCTCGTCCCTATTAGTTTCTGTTTCAGCTTCCAGAATAGCGACAAATGCCTGAAATTCCATTTTACAGCATGGGCATTGTTCCAGATGTGCCTTGACTTTCGGCAGTACTGTTGCCGCATCTTCCCCGGCACGCAGCATATCGACATACTCGTCGATATGCTCGTAGCATTCACCGCAAGTGATATCGTCGTCCTCAGCAGAGAAAATCGTCCGCATCAGACCTGCGATGTCCTGGGGGCCACAGCGGCGCCTTTTGGGTAGCTCAGCCTTGGGAGTATCACTCATATTATCGAGACGCTGCCTCCAAATAGGATCTTACGCTGTTTCAAACAGTTCAGCCAGGTAATCGAGGGAGATTCCCTGATGCTCAAGATGATGCTTTAGCTTCAGCCGGGCATCGTGGATCAGTTTGTATAAGGCGTTACGATTGGTGTCCATGCGCCGGGCGATCTCCTCGACTGGCAAGCCATCGATGGCATGAGCTATTAATGCCGTACGCTGCCGCTCAGTCAGGGCCGTCTTGATAGCGTCATCCAGTAAATTAAGGATCTCTCCCCGCTCGGCGTGATCCTCCGGCTGAGGCGAGCCAGCGGGCGAGATGTCAAGCGTGGTAACTGTTGGCATGATTTCGCCGTCCACCGTGAGGTTTTCTAACGAGTAGTCTCTCCAGCGCGCACGCCGCAGCTCGCTGATGGCTACACGGGCAGCGATCTTGGTCGCCCATGTTGTAAACAAGCTCTCAGATCGGAATGAATCCAGGTTGTCCAAGATCTTGAGAAGCGCATCCTGAGCAAAGTCCTGAGCCATGTGCTGAATATCCTCAGTCGAGCGCTCGCTGAGATCACTGCGCTCATGGGACAGGTAAAAGGACAGACCACGCTCAAGTCGCTCACGAAGGTCTTCAAGCGCCTGGGCTCGTCTTTGGCCTGTCGATGATAAATCAGCCAGCCATTCTTCATTAGTACGGTTGGTCATGACTGCCCCAAGGAATCGGAATAAGGTTGTTTATGGCTTATATTTCGCACTTCGTGTTGGTTCACAAGAAGCTCTCATCCATCAAATGAGCATTTCGAGCACGCAACCAATCATCCAATCGCTGCGCGCTACCATTGTACCTGTGCCAATCGATGCCGCAAAACACGGAGAGGCCAGGTCCATCGTGATATAATCCACAAGAATGAGGTTTATGGCAAATTTCTATTGTATTCTCACGCTTTGGAGATTTGCGCAGGGGTTACTGACAAAAATCAGATCTACACGGAATAGCGGGGAAAAGGAGTTCGTGGAAGACCCTAAGGGTTTTAAAAACCCTTAGGGTCTGGAGCAGCCCCCACTTTTCCGCGTTGAGCCAAAAATCGTAACTGCTCAGCTATCTGGCGCTTCCTACTGTAGCTATAG
>JAFGMS010000395.1 GCA_016927375.1 Anaerolineae bacterium | reverse complement strand
GCAATCGGCTATACCATTGCACAAATATGATGTTACCTGGCCTCGAAATCGCCCGTAAAACAGACTTATGGGTAATAGATAGCTACAGAGTGTCCGCCTTAATGATCACCAAATGCTTATGGAGTCATCAAAGTGGAAAGATACTGTTTCTTTACTCCCAAGCTTCTCTACTAAGGCACGATTCTGACCGAATCTACACCCAGAACAGGCATCCCAGAGAAAGTCTCCCCTTGTAAGATCGCTTCGATTGCGGTCGTGTTGAGTTGTAAGGCCATTGTGCTCACATGAATCACAAGGTCCAAACGCCCGTCATGGTTTATGTCCTCAAAGGATGCCATCATCGTGCCGTTGGGTTTTACCTTAACCGGCGCACCAGCCAGGGTAAGGGTCTGGAGATCGAGCGTCGTCGCGTCAAATGAGGCTGTGCTCAGGATTGCCACCGATACTGTTCCCTTACTACCCAGATTGATGCTGTTCGGGGAACTTCCTGGTTTAACATCAATCAGAAGCGTTTGTAGTTCCTGGATTAATTCGGTGTTGCCAGCCCGATCAGCGGAGAAGAATCTCACATGCGCGCCCAATGGAATAGTGATGGGTGAAGTGTAGAGTTGTGATGTTCCAGAGTCCCCAATCCGGTAGTAAGTACCTGCAACGCCGGAGCCATCTGGCTGATCAGTAGCCGCCAAGACAAGACTCCCCTGCTGCGAGGCAAACCAATGAATAGTCGCCGTAGTGGTGGGAGCTTGCCGGTCATTTGCCGCTGGCCCTACTACCCAGGCATCCGGAACTTTTTCGCTATCTACAACACCATCACCATCGAGATCGATTTGCAGCCGCAGGGTACCCAAATCTTGTCCTGTCGCAAAGGCAATCTGTAGCTCCGCTCCAACCGGTGCATCTACATTAAAGGTTGCCTGCCCATTCAGTTGCCCATCGGCATAGGTTCGCACGCGGAGTCTAATCCCTCCCTGCATGATGACCACCAGCCGACCTATATACGCTCCATCCTCATTGAGAAAGAAACTTTGTGTGTCGGCAATCGCGTTGTAATTACCGCCGGAAATAGCCTCACTGATAACACCCTCGGGCATGGCCGGATCACGACCCAGCAGGTGACCGGAATTATCAGTGATAGCGCCCTCCACCGGTCCCAGTGTTTCCAACTCTATGCCGCTGAACAACTCTGGGGTATCGCTCAGGCCAAAAGTCTCAAGCGAAACGTCCATTCCTGAAATGCTCGATTGGTTGGCCACATCCATCATCGTTGGGCCAGTTCCCGGATCCTGCCATGGATCATGAGGCTGCCTGGGCTGGGTCTCATCGACACTCGCGACGATGAGGTTGCTGGCGGTGGTTGATTGAGCAGCAAAGGGTGTGGAGCCATAGTAGGAAAGAGCAAAGGCAAGCACTGCATCATTCGTAGGCAGATTACCGTGTTCGACGCGGTGGGCATAGGCATTGGGCAAGCCGTTGCGGAGATCAAATCCCCTATCTGGGTTATATAAATCGGCCGAATGGAGCGGTACCGTATTGTCGCCTGTGCCCAGAACTACCTCATGCACCACATGACAATTAAATATCCAGGCAAAGCAGTTCACGTACTCTCTGATTTGCGCTGGCGTAGACAATTGATCGCCCACCACACGATAGTATTGGACCGAAGGATCTGCCAGTGCTAAATCGTCATAAGCCTGGTGGAAGGGCGCATTCTTGTCCATCAGATCCGCGTTGCGATTGGCGCGTACTATTGACGTCCACTGTGCATAACTCTGTGGCCCCTCGGGGAGCTTATCCCCGTTGGTGTCGCGGTCAATATTGAGTGGTGATGCTTCGGCATCGTTGTAGTTGGGTCCCGGAAGGGCTTGGTATTCGCCTGTGAAGTTGGTAATCAACTCTTGTAGCACGACTGGGTTGGATTTGCATCCAAGTACCGGTATTTCAAGGAAGCAGGGCATTTGATACTCGATCATACCAAGAAGTATTGGCGCACCCAAAACGGGAGTACCCAGCGTGAGCACCCGGCGCACTTTCCCGACACTCTCCGGTTTGGCAAGTACAGCGCGTGTCAACAACCCACCCATTGAGTGAGACATAATATCAACCTGGCTGGCGCTGGTCTGGTCCCGCACATCGTCAATAAACGCCAGTAAATCATTGGCCGATGGATCAATGTCCTTCCGCCAATCATAAGGGTATGGGAACACCGTGTAACCAGCATGTTCGAAGGTCTTGATAGTCTTGTCGTAGATGTCTTGTTCCACTGTCCCAACAAAAGGGAGATGGGTATCGACCGTCTGAAGCCGTAACATGTCGCCGACTTGTATAGGAAGAGTCCCAGGATACTGGGAAGCACCATCAGAGTCTAAACGCAGGCTGCGTAGGAGTGTGTCATTTGGATCATCAAAGACATATTGAATGTTCGGCCATTGCTCGCCATTTGCATTATCGAGCTCGCTACCGCCCATACCTGGCACAAAAATCAAAGGTGTCCGTGCTGTCGATGTCGCGCCAGGAACGCATTGTACTTCCGGCACGAGAACGGTCTCCATGCGAATATTGTCAACAAATACGGCCGAATCCAGTACGTGATCACCCTGATCAAATATGGACAGGTACAATTTGTGAGTGGTATCCGGTGTGATAGGGGTTGCTGCATGGAGCAGAACTGTCGCACCATCATAGGTCGTGCCAACACTGTTCTGAGCACTCATGCTGGTATCGCCGGTACTGTTGATACTGATCACATTTCCCTGGTCGTCAAAAGCGAAATTGTTTGGAGCTGAAATGGACCGATTTTGGGTGGTCCAAGTCGATTGGTCCAGTTCGGCAATAAAAGCATCGTTATAGGCTGAGCCAACCCACTCCGGATATTCTTCGGAATAGAAAGCGAAGTCGAGCCGAAGGCAGTTCGCCCCAGCAGGAGGTAGCAGGCCTATTTCGAGAATAGTCACGTCGAATGCGGTATTGCCCCGTCCAGGCACAAGTCCGCCGCTGATGTCGGCGCCGCTGTTACCAGAATTATTAGGCGCACTGGCATAGCTAGCATTTCCGTTGGTCAGGACAGCAAATGTTGCACCACTGGTTGGAAAGAAGCTTATGGGGTCGGAATAATAGTCATTCGGTGTACCATTGGGTGGAACGGTAATGTAGTGCGCAGATAAAAGAGTATATGGATCCGCCAATGCCGACTGCGCCAGGGGTATCGCTCCGATATCACTGTATGATGCAGATCCAATCGTTGCGGCTGAAACCGGCACAGGGCTCGGACTGATTGCTAGAATCATGGGTAAACTCACAAAAACATACACTGCAGTTGCTATTTTTCGAAACATGAAACTCCCTCCTTTCGTGTGATCCGTGCCGTGCCGGCCATACCAGCTGCGCGGTAGCTGCACCAGTTGCAGGTGAAGCCGATGATGACGGATTCAAAAGTTTTGCTCATGCTGGTTCTCTATTGAAAACAGTTCTTGGTGATTAGTTTTTGGTGATTAGTAATAGCAATGTTGAGTCAAAGGGCAGCGCTGCTGTGTCTATGAACTGATCACCGATCACTAATAGCTTCGTTATACTGTCTCCATTCGCTGGACGTTGAGCATCAGCAGGCCCTCGATTTGCGCCGATATCTGCTCGTTGCTGAAGCCTGTGCCGCTGATGGCGCCAGCCGGGCAAGCGGCCACGCAGGTGCCGCACCCCTGGCATAATGCCGGGTTGACCTCGGAGACCATGCGATCTTCATGGAAGAGAATGGCGTTGAACGGGCACAGGTTGTTGCAGATGCGGCAGCCGGAGCACTGGTCTTCGTTGACGGTGGCGCGGATGGGCTCCATGGCAACTTCTTTTTGCTGGATTTTGCCGAGCGCCCTCGCCGCCGCGGCCGCACCCTGAACCACAGTAGCCGGGATGTCCTTCGGCCCTTGGACGCAGCCCGCAATATAGATGCCGTCTGTCATCGTGGCAATCGGATCGAGCTTGGGATGGCGCTCGATCAGCCAGCCGTCGGCGCTGCATGAAATGCCGAAGAGATGTGCCGTTTCCTTGTTGTCAGCACGGGGCTCCAACCCGGCGGAGAGGATGACCATGTCAACCGGAACTCGCCGCTGCCTGCCGAGCAGCGTGTCTTCGACCTGCACGATCAGCTTGCCTTCCTCTTCCGGCACGCGGGCAGCATCGGTGATCTCGCCCACTTTGCCACGGATGAAATGCGTCCCTTCATCGAGCAAACGATTGTAGAACTCCTCGTAGCCCTTGGCGGGGGTACGGATGTCGATGTAACAGTTGTAGACTTCCGCGCCGGTACGCTCATGAACCAGATGGGCAAATTTCAGGCTCTGCATACAGCAAATCGCCGAGCAATAAGCGTTGTAGTTGTGGTCGCGGCTGCCGACGCAGTGGACGATGGCAACCGACTGGGGAACAGTCACGCCATCCCGTAGGACGATCTTGCCCCCCGTCGGCCCGGAGGCATTGGCCAGGCGCTCGAACTCCAGGCTGGTGTAGACATTGGGTAGTTTCCCATAGCCGTACTGTGGAATACGCCGTGCATCGAACAGATCCCATCCGGTAGCCAGGACGATCTGGCCAACGTCGAATTGCAGGAGTTCATCCTGCTGCTCGAAGTCAATCGCGCCGGTGGGGCAGAATTTCTCGCAGGCTTTGCAGGTACCCTTCAGGAAGAAGGTGCAATGCTCACGATCCAATACCGGGTACTTGGGCACCGCCTGGGGGAAGGGGGTGTAGATGACTTTGCGCTTTCCCAGCCCGGCTTCGAAGACATCATCGGTGACCTTCATGGGGCACTTCTCTACGCAGATGCCGCAGCCGGTACAAAGCTCTGTGTTGACATAGCGGGCCTTCTGCTTCACCACAACCTGGAAGTTGCCTACATAGCCGTCCACCTGAGTCACCTCAGCCCAGGAGAGCAGGGTGATGTTTGGATGGTTGCCGGCGTCGACCATCTTGGGAGTCAGGATGCAGGCCGAGCAGTCCAGCGTCGGGAAGGTCTTATCGAGCTGTGCCATATGCCCGCCAATGGACGGCTCGCGCTCAACCAGGATGACGGGATAGCCGGCATCGGCGATCTCCAGAGCAGCCTGGATGCCCGCAATGCCGCCGCCAACCACCAGTGTCGCCGGGTGGATGGGGACACGCAACGGTTCCAGAGCCTCGTGCCAGATAACACGCTCAACCCCTCCTGACAAGATCGCCTTTGACTTCTCGGTGGCCACTGCCTTGTCAGTATGTATCCAGGAGCACTGCTCGCGGATAGAGACCAGCTCACATAGGTAGGGGTTCAGACCTGCATTCTGGCAGGCAGTGCGGAAAGTTTTCTCATGCAGATGCGGGGAGCAAGCGGCGACTACCACCCGGGTGAGGCCCAGCTCCTGGATGTCCTTCTGGATCAGCTCCTGCCCCAGGCTGGAGCACATGAACTTGTAGTCGCGGGCGATTACCACGCCACGATGCTCTAGCTGTTCTGCGGCCCACTTCGCCACGTCTTCCACATCCACCGTCCCGGCGATGTTGGTACCGCAGTGGCAAACATATACGCCAATTCTTTCTGACATTCGTTGTGCCTCCTCAGAGTACAGTGTCATGCCTTATCTGGATAACGCAGGCGTTGCGAGAACTAATTCTGTGCCAATCTTCAGGCGCTTCGGCTCAATGCCCAGTGCCAGGCCTACAAGCTGTGTGAAATATAGGACAGGGATCGAGAAATCTGTGCCGAACTCCTGGTTGACCTGGTTCTGGTAGCACTCCAGGTTCACCTGGCACATCGGGCAGGCAGTCGCAATGACCGCTGCGCCATGCCCCACAGCATTGTAGAGTAAGTCGTGTATCATGCTCAGGGCAGCCTGGCGATTGGTGAGAAGCAAAGACCCGCTACAGCACTTCAGCCTGTAGGCAAAGTCAATAGGCTCTGCCCCGACCGCCGACATCATATCCTCGAAGTATTGAGGCTGCTCAACGTCCTCGAGGGGGTATTTCCTGGGCCTCATGATCTGGCACCCATAGTAGGCTGCCACACGCAGCCCTTGCAATGGGTTGGAGACCTTGGCTTTGATCGCCTCTATGCCAATGTCTTGGGCAAATACCTCGATCAGATGCCGCACCTCAATAGTGCCGTTGAAGCGCAAGTTGTCTTCTTCAAGGGCAAAGTTGATGTGATCGGCCAGATCAGGGTCTTCCTTGAGATACTGGTTGGTGAAATAGCAGTTTTTATAGCAAGCGGCGCACGATGCAACCAGGTCCAGGTTTTCCTTTTCAGCCAGAGCCAGATTGCGCGCGGTTAGCGTGTATGCAAGCAGTTCATCGACATGGAAGTAGGTCGTGGCGCCACAGCAGTTCCAATCCTTTAGCTCTTCCAGCTCTACCCCCAATGCGCGTGAGGCCTCGATGCCGGAGACATGGTAGCTTTGCGCCATTTTTTCAAGCGAACAACCCGGAAAGTACGCATACTTCTTCATTCGAGGCCTCCCACCGGAATGATCCTGCCGATCATCCGCTTGAAGTTCTTGAGACGTTTGATCCTCGCCGGCAGTATAGGCAGCCTCCCTTTCAGCATCAGACCCGTTGCAGTCTGGATTTCGCCGATGAATTCTTTGATATCCAGGCTAAAAAGGTAAGTGGTAGCCAGGACGGGTTCAAAGGACCTTCCGCTTCCGAAGATCATCTTCACAAAGGCTTCTGAGAAGACCGGCCCGACCAGCCCTTCCTGATAGGCGCTTTTCCACATCGAGTATCGCTTCAACCCGTACATCAACCCCGCAATATCGATGTCTTTTGGACATCTCACTGTGCAGTGATAGCAAGACGCGCAGTACCAGTAAGTATCGCTGGCAAGCACTTCCTCTTTGTAGTTGGCATTGATCAGGGCGATGAGGCGCCGAGGCGTATGTTTCATGAACGGCGCCGATGGGCAGGTCGCGGAGCAGGTGCCACATTGAATGCATGCGCTGAGCGGGCTTCCATGTCCGGCATGTATCATATTGGCAATCTCGTCGCTGAAAGTTGGTTTAGAGTTCATATTGTCTTGTCCTATTAGGCATCACAAGGGTTCTCGCAGTAAATCTCGCTCGGCAAGGGCAATGTGCCCGGAACTATTTGGGCTTGTTCTTCAGCGCCTCGGCAGCCTCCAGCAGAGCGCTCACCTTCTCCAAGAGAAGCTTGGGCTCTACCGGCTTCTCGACCATCTCGTCGACCTGGACAAAGCGCGGATGCACCGGTTCGCCGGGGAAGAGGAATGCCATTTGTTCTCTGATGCCGGTGATGATCAGGACCGGCATTTCCCTCAACCTGGCGTCTTTTCTCATCTTGCGGGCGATCATAATGCCCTCTGCGCCCCGGCCCATCATGATATCAAGCAGCAGCAGATCGTAGCTCCCGGTCTGCAACGCCTGCAATCCATCTTTGGGGTTGTAGGCAACATCAACGTTGTAATTGGCAGTGTCGAGGATTGATTTGATGCCCTCAACAAAATCTGGGTCATCGTCAATAATCAACAATCTTTTTTGCTGCGTCATGGTATGTCTCCTTTTTACGAGTTCTCCGCAAAACTGACTTCTTGGTCAGGGTGGTTGGATAAACCGTTGTTACTCTGTCTGCTTCAGAGTGGGTATCTTGATTACGAATGTGGTTCCTTTGCCTGGCTCGCTTTCTACTGAGATTGTCCCGTTATGGGCCTCGATGATGCGCCGGCTGATCGTCAAGCCTAAGCCATGGCTCCCCTCAACCGCATGACCGGATTGGCCCTTATAGAAGTCCCCAAATAGCCGGGGAAGCTCCTCCTTCGATATCCCTACACCCGTGTCGGATATTGAGATATCGATGTCGTCGTTTGTTTGCTCGATGTTCACCGAAACTTGACTGCCTGAATAAGAATACTTGACTGCATTACCGATGATGTTGACCAGGGCTTCAACGAAGCTTATCTCCTCTCCTTCAATGGGGCTGAGGGGCTCGATGATCGATGTCACAATGTCAACATCTTTGCGAACGGCGTGAGGCTCGACGCTTTCGAGTGCTTTCGAGATCAAAGGCTGTATCGAGATCGGCGCGAAGCTCTCCTGGATTTTCCGAATGTCGACAGACAGTATTCGCAGCCACGAATGGATAAGCTTCAAGAGATCGTCAGTGCGGGATACCATGCGCTCGAGACGGGCTTGTTGACTCTCTGTGATGCTGCCGGATAACTCCCCAACCAGTGCGTACAGGTTCTGCTGCATGGCACCCAGGGGCGACTTAAGCTCATGAGAGACAATGGCCGCGAAGTTCTCCCTGAGCATCTCCTTTTCTCTTCTGAGGGCAATGGTTTCCAATGTCAGTTTTCTTCTCTCAAGCCCTCGCCTGGTAATCAAGCGAAACTCATCGGGGGTGAAGGGCTTGGGTAGAAAATCGTATGCTCCCTGCTTCATCGCCCCCACTGCCGAATCCACGGTCGCGTATCCTGTGATGACAACCGTCACAATCGTGGGGTTCAGGTCGCAGACTCTCTGAAGCACTTCAAAACCGGAGATGCCAGGCATCTTGAGATCGACGAAAACCAGGTCGGGCTGGATATCCTCGATGAGCTCCAGGCCCAGCGTCCCGTCCGGTGCGGTCGCGACCTCGTAGTCCCCCCCTTCCAGTATCTGGGTGCAGGAATCCAGGACGACCTCCTCGTCGTCAATGATGACGATCTTAGGCTTGTTGTCCATTCTCTACACCCGCTTCTGTTGCTGTAATAGGTAGTCTGACGACGAAAGTTGTTCCCTTTTCAACTTCACTCTCGACCAGAAGAGCTCCTTTGTGTTCCTTGACAATGCCATAACTGATAGCCAGCCCCAATCCGACACCGTGTCCAGTCTCTTTCGTGGTAAAAAACGGATCAAATATCCTTTCCAGGTTCTCTTCTGAAATACCATGGCCGGTGTCGGTGACTTCAATCTCGATATCACCATTAATCGAAACGCGCCTGGTTGATATCGTTAGCCGCCCGAGCCCATCCATAGCTTCTGCCGCATTGACGATCAGGTTGATGAATACCCGCTCGATTTGTGAAGGATCAATAACAACCGATGGCAGCTCTGTGTCCAGCTTCAATTCGATGTGGACATTATGGAAAAGGGCCTGTTGCTGAATCAAGGAAAGGCAATCCTGTAGCAGCGTATTGATGTTGCAGAGTGTTTTGTCAGGTTTCCTTTGCCGGGAAAAATCCAACAGCCCACGAATGATATCTCTACACCGGTCAGCCTGGACAGTGATCTTCTGGAGGTTACTGCGTGAAGAGGTATCGCTACAGGTATTCTTTTCCAGAAGCAGGTGCGAATACGTCACGATGCCCTGAAGCGGGTTGTTCAGCTCATGTGCAACATTTGCGGCAAGCTGCCCGATGAGCGCCAGCTTCTCGGACTCCATGAATTTCTTCCTGGTGAAATCTTTTAGCTTCTCATCCCGCTCTCTTAAGGCGGCAGCCATGGCGTTATAAGCCTCGGCCAGCTCGCCAATCTCATCATTCGAAGTTCTCTCTACTTTGACTTCGAGGTTCCCATTGGCCAGCTCCTTTGAGGCAGACACGAGCTTACGCACGGGAACCGAGATGCCACGGGCGATGAAATAGGATAGGATTACCGAGACCAAAACCCCAATGAGAGAAATCGCCAGATAGGTCAGCGTCGTTCGGTTTCTGATATCCACGTATTTTTGTTCCAGAATGCCAACATAGATAATCCCAATCACATTGCCGTCGATGTTTCGGATAGGCTCATAGGCAGTTATGTACCAGTCGTTTACCACATACGCTTGCCCTATCCAGGGTTCTCCCTTGACAATCACCTGGTCGTACACATCCGCGGCTACGCGTGTCGCAATGGCCCTCGTTCCATTCTCGTTCAAGACATTCGTCGAGATTCTGACGTCATCCTGGAAAATCGTCGCTGTGCCAATATCCTTACCTTCGTAAACTGCACCCTGAAAGACCGTCTGCTTGATCGTGTCTACGATATCGTAATTTCGATTGAGTAGAACTCCTCCGTACAAAACGCCAACCAAGTTCTGCTTCGAATCGAATACCGGGGCTGCCACCTTCAACATCATGCCGGCTGTCTCTTCAGTCTCAGGCCTGGCTCTCGCTTTGGGGGTATCGATAAAGATGAGATATGCCCTGTCGGCGAGGAGAGCAGACTCCCTCTGCAAATTCTCGGCCGATACGATCTCCGTTGCCGCAACCGGCTCTTTCGTTCTCAAGACAGCACTGACAACTTCATCCTGGCTCTGATCGTCACCGACATTATCCGGATTACTGATCCGCAATACCACCTTGCCGGACGCGTCCGTTAGCGTCAGAACATCGAGACCTTCATTCCTCTGGAGGTTGGTCAGGTCGCTATATACTTGCTCGGTTTCGCCCTGCTGCAACACATCCAGCAAAGGCGGCCGGCGGGCAGTGAGCCGGACGACGTCGTAAATGTGACGCAGCTCGCCATGATAGATTTCTCGGGCGGCATTGAGATCGGTGCGTACCCGTTCTTGTGCTTCAGTCACGACACGATCACCGATAACGCTGATCCCGACAACTGTAAAAACCGCATTTCCGGTGACAATAATGGCCAGAAAGCTCGCGATCAGCTTGGTTGCAATTGGTATCGTGTAACTGCTCTTAGAGAACAACCCTAACCGCTGTCCTCTAAGAGTGCCCCTCGAAATATCTGCCATCTCACAGTGCTTCGTGAACCAGCTCGATGAGGTCTTTAACCGCGATGCGTGTCTCCTGGCCGGTGGTTTTTACCGCGTCTTGATACATCGTGACATCCTTAGGGCAGGCGACGACGAAGACTTTTACTTCATCAAGATTGGCGGCCTCGTGAATACGCGCTTCGCTGGGCCGCTCCTTGACCTCGCCTTCTTCCATCCAGATACGCCCGCCGCCGGCGCCACAGCAGAAAGCCTTGTCTCGGTTGCGGGGCATCTCGACCAGCTCGCACCCGGTTGCCTCGATCACCCGGCGAGGCGCATCGTATACGCCGTTGTAACGGCCCAGGTAACACGGATCGTGGAAGGTGACTTTGTACCCTAGTTTCTTGGTAAATTTTAGCTGACCCGAGGCAATCATCTGATCTAACAGCTCACTGTAGTGCAGCACCGTGTGGTCGTTTTCAGCGGGATACTCGTTCTTGAGGGTGTTATAGGTATGCGGGTCGGTGGTCACAATAGTCTTGAACGCGCATTTGTCCAGCACTGCAACGTTCTTTTCGACCAGCATCTCGAATAGGCCTTCCTCGCCTATCCGTCGCACGTCATTGCCGGCATTTCGCTCAGCTTCATATAGGATGCCAAAGTCCAGGCCGGTTTTCTGGAACACCTCTGCCGTTTTCTGGGTGATGTCTGTCAGGCTGGGGCTGTACGAGGCATAGTCGCCCACGAACCACAGATACTCGACCGGCTCCTTGCGGGCATCCTTGACCTTGGGTTGTATAGGCTGTGTCCATTTGGCGCGCATGCGCTCGGATTGGCCGAAGGAGTTGCCGTAACGTCCCAGGTTGGCCAGCGCATCCTGAAGCTGGGCATCTACCTGCCCTTCGATGACCAGGTGACGGCGCATATCCACAAACGAGGTAAGATGGTCGATAAAGGCCGGGCAGACCTCCGAACAGGCGCGGCAGGTGGTACAGGCCCACAGCTCTTCAGACGAGATGACATCCCCATGTAAGCTGCTCCCGCCGTTCCGTTCCCATAAATGGGTGTCCAGCTTGATCATCATATTGCGTGGCGAGAGGCTCAACCCGCTGGCATACGCCGGACAGACATCCTGGCATCGCCCGCAACGTATACAAGCCTCGAAGTCCAAAACCTGCTTCCAGGTAAACTGGCGCCATTCCTTCACGCCTGTCTCGCTATTCTCACCGGCCGGCGCCAATGCGCCGGCCGGTTGCAGGGATTGGAAGAAGATGTTGGTGGGAACAGAAAAAATGTGTGCCAGCTTGGAGAAGGGAATGCTGGCGATGAAGGTAAATGCAACCAGTCCATGGGTGATCCACAGCGACAGGTGCAACACGCGGTTGGTTGGGTCGCCCAGGGCTGTAAAAACTGCGGCCACCGCGTTACCTACCGGGGACCAGGGCGCCCAGTCCGGCTTGACGACCGCGATACGCAGCCCTTCGACCAGGTAGCCGGTGATAGCGACCAGGAACAGGCTGATGATGACATAGGCATCATCCCGGCCCAAGCGCTTGACCGGCATGTTTTGCAGCCGCGCCGGCCGGGTAACATATCGGCGGTAAGTTGCCATTCCAAGTCCCACAATCAACAACAGCCCCAGGACATCCAGGAGCAGCTCATATACAACGTATATTCCACCTTTCAAGAACTGGAAGTCGAAGATGAGGTGGGTCATGTCCCAATCGATGGTCGTTATAGCTGTCCCAAGGAAGAGTGCAACCATCCCCCAGAAAATGGTTAGATGCATGATCCCCGGATAGATGTCCTGTGCTGTCCGGAACTGCCCGATTGCCTGGGTAAGCACGGCCATCAAGCGTTTGCCGATCTGGTCAGTCCGCCGTTCAGGTTGGCCCTGCCGCCATCGACGGATGCGGCGAAACACCCCGTATCCAAAGATCACCATCGTCAGGACAGCCAGAATATACTGCCCAATTTCCGCCCAGTGGGGGATATTCCAGAAGGTTTCTCGAATAGGCATATCACACCATTCCGTTCTTAGCCGGACTTCGCTTGCCGGATTTGATCTGTCAGCGCCGGGACCAGGTCGAACAGATCGGCTGTGGTCCCGTATTTCGCGACATTGAAAATCGGCGCGGCAGGGTCTGTGTTGATGGCGATGATCACGTCGCTGCCGGTGATAGCCTCGACATGCTCTGGGGCGCCACTGATGCCCATTGCCAGGAAGACTTTGGGCTTAACTGTCTTGCCGGACTTGCCGACCAGGCGGCTGGTCGGCAGCCAGCCCTGATCGACGACGGGACGTGATGCGCATACCACGCCGCCCATAGCCTCGGCCAACTCCTCGGCTAGGCTGAGGTTGTCCTGGTTTTGGATGCCGCGCCCGACGGCAACCAGGAGCTGTTCCCTGGCTATATCGACGTCAGAAACTTCAGGCTCAATGTACTGTTTCAGCGCCACCCGCAAGCCCTCCAGTGCTGGGGCACTTGCCTCAGTTAACTGGGGCGGTTGTGTGCTCTGCCCCTGTTCCGGCTTGTAGCCGCCGGGCACCATAGTGACCAGCGCCGTCGGGCCGGGCAGGTCGCCTTCTGCCATGATCTTGCCGCCACAGATCTGGCTGATAAATTTGCCGTCGGCGGTAAAGCTGCGTCCGGAACTGACAAGCGGCAAGCCCAACTGGGCGGAAAGACCGCTGGCTACATCCATGCCGATTGTAGTATGGCCGAGCAGCACCGCGCGCGGCTGGTTCTCGCCGATCAGGCCGGCCAATGTTTTCTGGTAAGCCTCCGGGGTGAAGTCGGCCAGGGCCGGGTGGTCGACATAAAGCACCCGGTCAGCGGCCAGGTCGCCTGCCAGGTTTTGGGAATTGTGGCCCAACAGCACCGCCACGACACTCCCTCCTGTACTTTGAGCCAATTCACGCCCTGCCGCCAACATGGTATAGGAAATATCTGACACCTGGCCACGCAGGTGTTCGATGACAACGAGTATGTCCTGGTTCATCATGATCTCCTGTTATAGCACACCCGACTCTTTGAAAATGTCGATAATTCTGGCGGCGATCTCGTCCTCGCTGCCGGAGATCATCGTTGCCTGCTCGGTTGCTTCTGGTTGGTACATGCGGCTGACGGTTGGCCCCCCGCTGGGGTCCAGCGTGGCGGCTTCTTGCTCATCGATGGCTGCGGTTTTCATGGCCTGGCGCACTTTACTGATGGCCACGTAGCGCGGCGGCTGTTCCGCCGCCTGGATGCCCAGCACGGCCGGAAGGGTAACTTCCATCTCAGCGATCAAACCACCCGGATATTCTTTGCGTGCCACGACCTTGCCTGAATCGGCCGTCACGCCGGACACATAGCCAACGTAAGGCATCTCCAGGTATTGTGCCAGCAGCGGCCCCAGTGAGCCATCTAAATCGTTATGAGCCTGCACGCCAGTCAATATCAAGTCGGGCTGCAAGTCACGCAGGAGCGTAGCCAGGGCGCGGGCCAGACCGTGATTGTTCACCCCATCTTCGAAATCTCCATTCAGCTTGATCAGTTGGTCGGCCCCTTTGGCGGAGGCCGTAAAAAGCATGTCTTCCACTCCTTCGGCATTGGGAGACACAACCACCACCTGCCCCCCACTCTGTTCCTTGAGCAGGATAGCCTGTTCGATGGCATGATCGTCAAACTCGTTGATAATCAGGCGCAACCAGGCTGTGTCAAGGGCGCTGCCGCTTGCATCGACAGTGAGCTCCTCGACAAGATCGGGTACGAGCTTAACCGGAACGACGATGTTCATCGATCTCCCCTCCTTGGCTTTATAATGCTTCGGCTAATAACTCGGCAATATCTTTTACGACCAGCACACCGGCTTCTTTGACCGTCTTGATGGCGTCCTCGAAGCGCGGCGGCTCGTAAGGGCAGGCTGTGGCCAGGATATTTGCTCCTGCTGCTACTGCTTCGTTTACACGCCACTCGGATAGGCGGGCATGAGCCTTCTCCCACTGGAAACCGTCTAACCACATGCCGCCCCCCCCACCACCGCAGCATAGGCTGGTAGCATGGTTGTGTGACATCTCGACCAGCTTCACACCAGGGATGGCTTCCAACAGCGCTCGCGGCTCATCGAATACTCCGTTAGCACGTCCCAGGTAGCACGGATCATGATAGGTGACAGTGGCATTCACTTCTTGCTTCAGCAAGGGTTGGAGCTGGTCGAGCTGATCTGCCAGAAATTGGGTGTAATGCCGCACGGGGTATGAAATACCCAGCGCCGGATATTCGTTCTTGAGAGCATTGTAAGCATGCGGATCGGTGGTGATGATTTCATTGAATTGGTACTTGCCAAAAACGCGCCCGTTTTTCTCGGCCAACATCTCGAACAGCCCGCGCTCACCTGCAAGCCGCTGTGTATCCCCATCGCTGTTTTCTTCAGGCCCTAAGATGCCGAAATCTATTCCCAGGGCATTCAGCACTCTGGCCAGAGCTTTCGTGGTAAGCTGGACGCGGGGATGGTAGGAGGGATAATCACCGACAAACCATAGAACGTCTACAGGACGCTTGTCTCTGCCCAGAACCGTGACAGCGGGCTCGACGCCGGTAGCCCAATCGGCGCGCTTACGGGGCGATTCGCCCTGAGGATTGCCGTATCGCTGGGAGTTTTCCAGCGCGCCTTGAAGCTCGGTAGGGACATTGCCGGCCAGGAGCAGCTCTTCCTTGGCCCGCGTCATCAGTCCGGCAGTGACTGGAATATCGGCAGGACAGACCTCGGTGCAGGCATAGCAGGACACACACATCCAGACCGTATCGGTGGCCAGTACCTCTTCGAATACATCTGCTCGCAAGGCTGTGATGATCCTGCTGGGAGGGAAATCCATGAGATAGCCGAAAGGACATACACCGCTGCACATGCCACATTGAAGGCAGGTGCGTACCCGCTCCCCGCTTGCCACCTCGTACAGGCTGGCAAAGAACGTCTGGCTGGGTGTCGGCGCTTGCGCTTGATGCGCAGCTGTTGCCATATGAACCTCCTTTGGCGCTGGGGTGGATTGTGAATAACGAACCTGCCTGCTCACTACTGTGGTATTTCACACGAGCCTGGTGGTTACTACTGTGTTTCGTCTGTAACGAGTGTTATCGTGCTTGCAGAACCTCCGTTGCAATTTCCAGAGTAAAGTTGCCGGAACGAGCGGGGTTGTGATGACCTCAGCTACACGCCTATTTGAGCACATCGACGGAATGAAACCAGGAAGAACTCACTGGCACATCGGCACAGCATGGTTAGAGCTATGGACTTGCTTGAACAGGAACAACTCTCTGGGCCCCTTCAGAGGATGCTTTCCCTTGCTTCTTGGGAGTAAGATAAAAGATGACATTTAATGTCAGGAATCTCGGTACAACGCCTGTAAGGATTCTTGGTACCGCATCCCAACCCAGCCTAACATAGAGTGGCAACAAAGGCAATATGCTTGAGGTCAAAAAGTGACAAATAACAGTGGAAAAAAGAGTAAAGACAGGTACCGTTCAATGGATAGTAAACTTCGCAGCTGACAGGTTCCCCGTCGATCGATCCATAAGGCATACTTTCAAAGAACCTGGACTTCCGCCAATTTCGGGATCGGCTCTTTTGTCACCGTAGTCGCGATGCCGGGCAGTCGCCCGCACCCTCGATGGATGACAATGGCCATCAGGTTGGATATATCGTGAGGAGCATTCGATCAGGAGCTTGTTGGGTGGCGGGTGACGTTCAGGACGCGGGGGATGTCCTCAACACCTTCTTTGCTTGCGCCACCACCCAACCTACCTGTTCAAAGCAGAGATCGCAGAGATTTTTAGTTTTTTCTTTGTGATCTTAGTGTCCTTTGTGGTAAATCTATGCGCATATCTAAAAATGGCGAAACTCCAGAAGGAACAAGGAACAAGAAGCATTGGGCTATCTCCAGCTCCGCCGTGCGCCTCATCACTCTGCGGAATGCCCGCCGATCATCTCGAGCAACACCAGCGGTACAGGCTGAGACTTGCCCTTAAGCACCTGGGGAGGCAGCTGCTGGACAGATACAAGATGTTTATTGGGCACAGCATCGGCTAGAATCTCGGGGGTTACAACGATCTGGGCATC
>JAFGMS010000394.1 GCA_016927375.1 Anaerolineae bacterium | reverse complement strand
GTTTCATTTCAGTTGGAGAAATCAGACCTCACAGGTTTCCGAAAGTGTCGTAGTAGGACAACGACGATACTTGGGATGAGTGACTGTTTCAGTTCGATATCGTACTAAACCTGTGAGGTCTTCATCAACTCGTTTGAAACACACCTAAATGATTTAGCTTTCGTTACTGCCCAGCTACTTGGCGCTCTCTACTGTAGCTACGAGTGATGACTAAAAGGTAAATGGGTAAACATGTAAAACGTGAGACTTGGCGAGTTTCCAGTCCGATTTTACAAGTCACAAATCAAAGCTTGAAAGCTAAGAGCCAAAAGCTAAAAGCTGAGCAGTTACGAGCTTTCTTCCCTAAACCAGAGAGTTCTCAGTACATTTTGAGAAGAATACACTGACGATTTATTGATGATGTATTTCCTCAGTTTTCAAAACAAACAAAACTCGAGGCTACTGACAAGCAGCATAGGTATGTTTCTTGCGATCTTACCCCTAACTGCTTGTGGGGCCGTCTCTACATCTGAACCTACGATTGAGCCCACGCCGGTACCTGCGATTGAAGCTGAACCCACACCTACCTCGGAAGTGGAACCTGCCCCGGCGTTTTATTTCGGGGTAGACCTTTCCTATGTGAATGAAATGGATGATTGTGGAGCCGTCTACCTCGAAAACGGGGAGACTCAAGATGCTTATCTGTTATTCAGCAGACATGGTGCCAATTTGGTCCGCGCCCGGCTGTGGCACAATCCTGATTGGACTGAATACAGCACTGTGCCAGACATCAAGCGGACGTTTTCTCGCGCAGAAGAAGCCGGTATGAGAACCCTGCTTGACTTCCACTATTCAGACAACTGGGCCGATCCAAGTAAACAGGCCATTCCAGCAGCATGGCAAGGAATGGATGATGATGAGTTGGGTCAGGCGGTATATGAGTACACCCATGAAGTACTGACTGAACTTCATGAAAATGGTTTGATGCCCGATTTTGTCCAGGTGGGTAACGAGACAAACTCAGGCATGCTCAAGCAGGTGATGGAAATAGATTGGCAGCGGGATGCTGAGCTGTTCAACGCGGGTATTCGGGCTGTGCGAGATGTTGCTGACGCAACTAATACAAACCCGAAAGTCATCTTACATGTTGCACAACCTGAAAATGCAGGATGGTGGTTCCGCGAGGCAACGGCAAATGGCATATCAGAGTTTGATATCATAGGACTCTCTTACTACCCTCAGTGGAGTTCATACTCAATTACCGATCTCGGTGCACACGTAACTTATCTGCGCCAAACATTCAACAAAGACGTGATGATTGTCGAAACTGCCTATCCATGGACTCTAGATGCTGTCGATGAAACTGCCGACAATATCTTGAATCAGGGCATACGTGGCTATTCATTCTCTGTTGAAGGCCAGCGGCAGTACATGATCGACCTAACCCAGAGCTTGATCAGCAATGGAGGTTTGGGGGTGGTTTACTGGGAGCCGGCTTGGGTCTCTACCCAGTGCTCTACTCGATGGGGACAAGGGTCACACTGGGAAAATGCTACCTTCTTCGACTTTCAGAATGACAACGAACTGCATGAGGGCATCGATTTCCTGAGCTATGATTACACGTTCCCGGCTGTTCTTGTTGATGGCGTTGTGGAGGATAGCTATGGTGAAGCCCTGGTGCAGGATGCAGTCGATGATAATCTGGGCCGAAGTGCGGCCTGGGACCTGGTAAGCCTGCACGCAGATGAGGACGCCGACTCTGTTTTCATTGCCCTGACAATAGCCGGAGATATCTATGAGGAGGAGGGAAGCAGCTACCTGCTATACCTCGATATCACCAACGATGCTCAGGGAGCAGCCGCCGACGTCGGCAAGCGCCCCATTACCGTGGCGGACCCCTTCAAGCCGGAATATCGCCTTGATGTCCGTATTGTTGAGCGCAAGGGCACGATCAGCGGCAGCTATACATTTTATGTCTGGGATGGGAATGAATGGCAGCATGTCACTTTGACCGGCGGCGCAGCCATACAAAACGGCACTCCTTCTGTCATCGAGTTTCAGATTCCCAAAGCAACCCTGGGTTACCCATCGATGCTCAATGTGGATGCTGTGAGCACCGACCGCGGGCGCGTTCATACAGCCGCCGACATTCTGAGCAGCGACACCAGCCCCAGCGATTCGTCCGAGCCCGTGGTGCTTGATTCGTTCGCGCATCTGGAGCTCAGCACCCCTTAGTACGTCATCTGCCGGCAAGTGGAAGAACTTCAACACCTTCCGAGTCACTGCTCACCCTGCCCTGGTCAGACCGGAATGCATGCGGGCCAAACTGGAACGCGCGCGGGTCAGACTGGAAAGCCTGTTGTCTGGTACAGCTTGGCGGAATTTCTTCCGCATCTAGCAACAGGCAAGTACAGGTGAGCAGTTGGCTATAATAACACTCTATCATCAGATACTAAGGGGAGCGGCAGATGGTCAATCGCAATTGGCTTCCGATTAAACTCACAACGTATCTTCTCAAAAAAGAGGGGAGCCCGAGCATCACCCTCCCGGAGGTTTAAGTGCCGTCACTCTCTCTGAGGTGCCAGCCTGCTAACCTCCAGGCGGGTTTGGCGAACATCCCCCAAATTATTGAGAAGATACCCGACAGCTGTGGTTTGAATCCTTTTTGGACTGACGAAGATATCCCAGCGCTTTGGCGCGCCAACGATTATTTTGTCAAAGTTCATTCGCGGGAATGACAGGGTTGGCAAAGGTATGTTAGTCGGCAGGTTCATGCTTTTCTCCAGCCCCCAACCTCTAACCTCCCTCCCCAACTTGGACACGTGTCCCCGAACCTCCTATAATCACCTCATCGGAGAATGTCATGCCCCACGACACAGATCGGCAGCTACGGCTTGAGCAGATGCGCGATGAGGAAATTCAGACGCTGCTGGCTCCCATTGGCTTCTCTGACCGGCAGGCCGCCCACAGCTGTCTGCGCCGGTTGGCGGGCGAGCCCGGCAATGGCCTGGTGCTGGCCGAGCTGCTTCCTCATCTGCTGGCGGCGCTCTCGACCGTTGCCGGCCCGGATCGCGTGTTGTTCAACTTCGAGCGTCTGGCACGCAGCAATCCTGACACACCGGCCTTCTTGCAGAAGCTGGCCGGCAACCCGCGCATCATCGAAATCCTGACCACACTTTTTGCCGGCAGCCAGTTCCTGACCGATATCCTGCTGCGCACCCCGGAATACTTCGGCTATCTGGTCGATCTCAAACAGCTGGCGCAGCCTCAAAGCACCGGTCAGCTTCAGACTGAGGCCGAAGCAGCCATAGCGGCCTTCGATGATCTCACCGGCCGGCTCGACGCGCTGCGCCGCTTCCAACGCCGGGAGCTGCTGCGCATCGGCACCTGTGACCTGCTCGACCTGTTCGATATGTCGACCGCCGCCTTGGAGCTTTCATGCCTGGCAGACAGCCTGGTTCGTACCTGCCTGGCATTGGCCTCGCGGCAGATCGGCCGGCCCACCCGCGGGTTTGCCGTGATCGCTATGGGCAAGCTGGGCGGGGAGGAGCTCAACTACAGCTCGGACATCGACCTGCTCTTTCTGGCTGCCTCCGATGCCGCAGGCTTCCAACCGCTCGGCGAGCGTCTGATCCACGCTCTGACCCACATCACGACCGAGGGCTTCCTCTACCGCGTCGATATGCGGCTGCGTCCCTGGGGGCAGATGGGCGCCTTGGTCTCATCGGTGGGCGGCTATCTGGCCTACCTCGACAGGCACGCCCGGCTGTGGGAGAAGCAAGCGCTCCTCAAGGCCCGCGTCATCGCCGGCGACGAAGCCGTTGGCGCCGACCTTCTCCGCCGCATCGAGCCTGAGATCTTCGACGTCCGGCACGTCGATGTGCGCTCCGAGGTCCATGCCATGAAGCAGCTCACCGAAGCCGATCTGCGCCGGCGCGGGCGCGGCTGGGGAGAGGTCAAGCTGGGCGAGGGCTCGATCCGCGATATCGAGTTTGTCGTCCAATCCCTCCAGCTCATCCACGGTGGTGAGCGGCCGCAGGTGCGCAGCCGTAACACACTGGACGGGCTCGCCCGGCTCTTGAGTGATGACCTGCTCTCAGCCGATGATCACCGCACGCTGGCTGACGGCTATGTCTTCCTGCGCACCATCGAGCATCACCTGCAAATGATGCACTACCGGCAGACTTACACCCTGCCCACCGATCCCGAGGCGCTCGATCAACTTGCCAGGCGGCTCCGCTTTCAGGGTAGGGGGGCTCGCCAACAGTTCCTCGACCGCTACCAGCAGCATTGTGCCGCCATTCGTAGTGTCTACCTGAAATACCTGGGAAGTGATCCGATGCAAGCAGACACCCATTCCACCTCTCCCTCTCCCGGCTTCCACTGGCACCTGGCGCGTATGGACCCTTCTTACGCCGATACGTTCAGCCAGGACGAGATCGAGCGCCATGCCGTCCTCGCCGGGCTGCTCGATGACGATCACCCCGCCGAGGTGGAGGCCGTCCAGCTCGATGATGGGCGCTGGCGGGTCACCATCGTCGGCTATGATTATCCCGGCGAGCTTTCCCTGATCTGCGGCCTGTTATTTGTCTATGGCTTCAGCATCTATGACGGCAACGCCTTCACCTACCAATCCGAGACAGAAGCACCCGAGCCCACACGAGGCACGCTGCACGCCGACCCCCGCCGTAAGATTGTCGATGTCTTCACCGTCGAGCCGGTCAGGGAGGAGATCGAGGCAGATGTCTGGGCGCGCTATAATGCCGACCTGGTAGCGCTGCTGCAAATGACCCGGGAAGGCAAGCGGCGCGAAGCCCGTGGTGAGCTGGCCGAGCGTGTCGCGTTGATGCTGCGGGAACGTGCTGTTGCGCGCTCCGTCCTGTACCCGGTCGACATCGAGATCGATAATGCCGTCTCGGACCAGTACACCGTATTACACATCGATGCACCGGACACCGTTGGCTTCCTGTATGAGTTTACCAATGCATTGGCTTACAGCCGCATCTACATCGCCCGGGTGACGGTTGACTCGGCCGGCAGCCGGGTGCGCGACACGCTGTATGTCACCGATTACCGGGGCAACAAAATCACCGATCCCGGCCGGCTGCGCGAGCTGCGCGCTGCTGTCGTCCTGATCAAGCACTTTACCCACCTGCTGCCGCACTCTCCCGATCCTGAGACCGCGCTGCTGCACTTCCGCGAGTTCATCGATCAGCTTTTCAGCCACCCCGATTGGCCCAACGAGCTGGCTTCATTGGAGCGCCCCGAAGTGCTCAACGCGCTGGCCCGTGTGCTGGGCGTCAGCGACTTCCTGTGGGATGATTTCCTGCGCATGCAGTACGCCAACCTGTATCCGGTGGTGAAGGATGTCGGCGCGCTGGCTGCCCCCAAGAGCCGGCAGCAGCTGCAAGAAGAATGGGCAGCCTCTCTTCAGGCGCCGGATAAGGCAGGATGGCGCGATGAGCTGAATGCCTTCAAAGACAGGGAGATGTTCCGCGCCGACATGCGCCACATCCTGGGATACACCCAGGATTTCAGGCAGTTCTCCGCAGAGCTGACCGATCTGGCCGAGGTCGTGGTCGAGGCCGCTTACCAATGCTGCTTCGATGAGCTTCAGAGCCATTACGGCACGCCGCTGCTGGAGGATGGCAGCCCTTGCCCAATGGCGATCATGGCACTGGGCAAATGCGGCGGGCGCGAGCTGGGCTTCGCCTCTGACATCGAGCTGATGATGATCTACAGAGGGAGCGGCACGACCACCGGCCCTGAGCAGATCACCACCATCGCCTTCTACGAGAGGCTGGTCGAGACCTTCGTCAAAGCGATCCAGGCGAAGCGTGAGGGTATCTTCCAGATCGATTTGCAGCTGCGCCCGTATGGCAAAGCCGGCAGCATGGCCGTCTCGCTCGATTCTTTTGAGCGCTACTTCTCCTCACAGGGCCCGGCCTGGGATTACGAACGGCAGGCACTGGTCAAAATGCGCCCCGTAGCGGGCAACCTTGAGCTTGGCCGGCACATCCTCTCTTTACGTAACGCATTTGTCTATACCGGCGAGACGTTCAATGCCACGGCTATGCATGCCATGCGCGAGCGGCAGATCAGGCACCTGGTGACCGGCGGGACGCTCAATGCCAAGTTCAGTCCCGGCGGCCTGGTCGATGTCGAGTACATGGTGCAGGGGCTCCAGATCACGCATGGGCACGATAACCCTGACCTGCGTTCTACCAATACGCTCGATGCTATTGCCGCGCTGGCTGCTGCCGGAGTCGTTTCCTCGGAGGACCAACAGCACCTGAGCGAGGCATACCGGTTCCTCCGGCTGCTGATCAACGCCCTGCGTATGGTGCGCGGCAACGCCAAAGATATGACCGTCCCCTCAGAGGACAGCGAGGAGTTCGATTTCCTCTCGCGCCGCATGGGCTACGGCAGCACCGCCCGCCTGCAAGCCGATCTGCTCCATCACACCACACTGGTGCAGGAGATGGTTACCCGGCTGCTGGTGTAGGGGATGATGGGGGTTGGGGAATAGGAACAGGCGGTCCAGCTGCATCACGACAAGGTCCGCACGCGCGACGAGGAGGTCCAACTGCATCACGACAAGGTCCGCACGCGCGACGAGAAGGTCCAACTGCATCACGACAAGGTCCGTACGCGCGACGAGAAGG